>JAFSSV010000071.1 GCA_017450825.1 Synergistaceae bacterium | reverse complement strand
TCTCCCCCTTAACAGGGGGCGCAAGGAGGCCGGAAGGGTTGTAATTTTTTATTAAAACTAAAACAAAACGGAAGGAGAAAATTTTTCATGAGCAAGCCAATTTTAGGAATCAGCATGGGCGATCCGTTCGGCAACGGCCCGGAAATTACTGTAAAGGCTCTGGCCGACAAGACAGTCTATGACCGCTGCAAGCCCCTTGTAGTAGGTGACGTTTCAAGCATGGAATACGCCGCTAAAGTAGCAAAAAAAGTTTCGGGCATTGACGTTAAAATCAATCCCGTTAAAGATGTCAAAGACGCTAAATTTGAATTCGGTACGATTGACGTATTCGACTTGGGATTAATCAAGCCTTCGGATATTCCAGGCGACCCTGCTAACCCTAAACCCTTCGGACTTGGTGCTACTAAACTCGGAGGCGAAGCGGCTTATCAATACGTTGTCAAAGTAATTCACATGGCTCTTAATAAAGAAGTCGACGCAACAATCACCAACGCTCTCAGCAAAGAAGCTATCAACATGGCCGGACATCATTATTCAGGGCATACTGAAATTTATGCTGACGAGACTAAGACGAAGAAATATGCAATGATGTTAGCTCACGAGGATTTAAGAGTCATTCACGTGTCGACTCACGTTTCACTCCGTGAAGCCTGCGACAGAGTAAAAAAAGAACGCGTCTTGGATTGCATTCGCCTTGCTAACAACGCAATGAAAGCTATAGGCATAGCTAATCCTAAAATCGGAGTCGCCGGTCTTAATCCTCACTGCGGCGAAGACGGAATGTTCGGGCGCGAAGAAATTGACGAGATCCAGCCCGCTATAGATCAAGCTATGAGCGAAGGCGTAAACATTCCCGAAAAGAAGCCCACTCCTCCCGATACAGTTTTCAGCAAATCCCTCGGCGGTTGGTATGACATTGTTGTCGTTATGTATCACGATCAGGGACATATTCCGCTGAAAGTAAAAGGCTTTGTCTATAACAAAAATGAACACCACTGGGAAGCTGTGGCAGGTATTAATGTAACTCTCGGCCTTCCTATTATAAGAGCAAGCGTTGACCATGGAACGGGCTTCGGTCATGCAGGTGACGGCGGAGCAAACGCCTTGAGCCTCGTCAACGCTATGGACTACGGAATAAGACTCGCCGGAGGGAGCAAATAAAATGAAGGTCGTAATGACTCAATCAGTTTGCCCCGAAGGCGTTGAGGCGTTGAAAAATTCGGGACTGTTTGAAAATATTTACGCCGCTGATAATCCCGACCCTAATAATTATCTGGATCAAATGGCCGATGCTGATGCGCTTATCGTTAGAATTGCAAAGTGTGACGCTAATGCAATCGAACACAGCCCTAAGCTAAAAGTCATTGGCCGTACGGGAGTCGGTTTTGATACGGTTGACGTTAAGAAAGCTACAGAAAAAGGAATCCCCGTTGTAATTACTCCCGGCGCTAATAATCGAAGCGTCGCCGAACATGCCGTGGCTATGATGTTCGCGCTTTCAAAAAATCTCGTCGAAGGAGACTCCGAAACCCGTAAAGGTAACTGGGAAGTCCGAGGCAATCACAAAGCCTTTGAGCTTGAAAATAAAACTTTGGGCGTTATCGGACTCGGAGCAATAGGACGGGAAACGGCGAAAATCTGTCAAGGGGTCGGAATGAAGTTAGCCGGCTATGATCCTTTTCTTTCAAAAGAAAAAATCGAAGCATTAGGCGCGAAATATTACGAAGATTATCAGGAGCTTTTAAGGGCTTCGGACGTTGTGACGATTCATGTTCCGCTTACGGACGAGACAAAAAACATGATAGCGGCCAAGCAGTTCGCTTTAATGAAGAACACCGCAATAATTATTAATTGCAGCCGCGGAGGAATCATTAACGAAGCTGATTTAATTCACGCTCTTAAAACCGGAGAGATCGCCGGAGCCGGTACTGATGTTTTCTGTGAAGAACCCGTCAAGCCCGATAACCCGCTCTTGAATTGCCCGAACTTGATAGTAAGCCCTCACAGCGCCGCGCAGACTCGCGAGGCCGTTATAAAAATGGCTTTAATGTGTGTCAAAGGCTGCACGGAAATTTTGAAGGGCAGGAAATGGCCGTGGGTTGCTGACAGAAAAGTCTACGAGCATGAGATCTGGCAGGGCAAAGAGGACAGCAGGGAGGCTTGATAATTTATGAGCATGAAGAAAGACAAGCAGTATAAGCTTGATATTATTCCGGGAATAGTTCTCGCGGCCTTCTCGATTTTTTATATGCTTCAAATTCCCAAGGTAAGAGTCTTTAAGAGTCTCGGAGCTACTCCCTTAACGAATCATTTTGTCCCGTACTTGTGGGGCGGGTGCATGTTGGCTTTGAGCCTCTGGCTTGTTATTCGCGGCGTAATGAAATACAACAGGCTTAAAAAACAAAACGCCCTGCCTCCAAGCGAGTCATTCTTTGCGGTCTTGTGGGACAAGCGCGAAGTAGTTTTTAGTTTCATTGCTCTTGCTCTTTATGTCGGCTTCATGGAGTCGATAGGCTTTGTAATCACGACTTGTATTTATACGTTCGTTCAGATTTTAATTTTGACTCCGCGTGAACGATGGGCGAAAAATTTTCTTCCGGCTTTAATCATAGCATTAGTAACTGGCTTCTTACTGTTTTATGTCTTCAAAGTCATGTTAAATGTATTATTGCCGGTCGGAATTTACGGCATGGGCTTATAAGGAGGAAGGCTTGAAATGATTCTTGAAGGTATCTTAGCCGTCTGTCAGCCTCTTACGATTTTATGGATAGCGATCGGAGTTGTAGTAGGAATAATTTTCGGAGCTATCCCCGGACTTACGGCCACAATGGCTATAGTAATGTTCCTGCCCGTGACTTATTCGATGTCAGCGTCACAGGGAATAGCTATGTTAATGGCGCTGTATATCGGCGGAATTTCGGGCGGATTGATTTCAGCAATTCTTTTAAACATTCCCGGGACTCCTTCGTCCGTTGCTACATGCTTTGACGGGAAGCCCATGGCCAACAAGGGCCAAGCCGGGCGCGCTCTTGGAACGGGAGTTGTATTTTCATTCGTTGGAACTTTGATAGGCATAGGAATTTTAATGGTGCTTGCGCCTGTGCTTTGTGCGTTTGCTTTGAAGTTTCAGGCTTATGAATATTGCGCGCTTGCTTTGTTCTCGTTGAGCATGGTAGTAGCTTTGACTGGAACGGACATGCCCAAGGGATTAATCAGCGCTGTGCTAGGGGCTTTGCTTGCGACTGTAGGCCTTGCTCCTATAGACTCGCGGCCTCGTTTTACGTTTGATATGTATCAGCTTAACAACGGCTTTGCGCTTGTTGTCTTGCTGATAGGACTCTTTGCGATTTCCGAAGTAATGTCGTTCGCCGAGTCGGTGAGAAAGAAAGAGGATTTCTCAATCGAACAAAACGTAAAAATGAAAGGCGCGGGCTTTTCATTAGCAGAATTCATTATGCAGATACCGAACGCGATAGTATCGGCGTTAATCGGAGTCGGCATTGGAATTTTGCCGGGCATAGGCGGCGGAGTCTCCTGCATGATCTCTTACACTGTATCGAAGAATACTTCAAAGCACCGCGAGCTTTACGGCACAGGAATAATGGACGGCATAGTCGCTTCGGAAACTGCTAACAACGCGACAATCGGAGGCGCTGTCATCCCGTTATTATCTCTTGGAATTCCCGGCGATCCTGCTACGGCTATGCTTCTCGGCGGTTTAATGATTCATAACGTAGCGCCCGGGCCGTTGATTTATGAAAAGAACGGCGCTGTAGTTTATGCGATTTTCACGGCTATGTTAATAGCGGCGGTCATGATGTTGTTGTTCATGTTATGGGGAATGAGATTTTTTGTGTCGGTCTTGAAAGTTCCGAAGAATTATCTTCTTCCTATTGTAATGGTACTCTGCGGGATCGGAGCGATAGGCAACGCCAATCAAATTTTTGATACTTATGTAATGGTAGGCTTCGGGCTTATGGCTTTCTTAATGATAAAGGCAAAGATTCCTACAGTGCCGATGATTTTGGGCTTTATTCTTGGCCCTACGTTTGAGCAGAATTTGCGCCGGGTTTCGCAGTTAGCTTCGAGTGATCCGTTTTGGAATCACCCTATATTCTGCGTTTTAATCGTTGCAACGGTGTTGGTCGTTATATTCTCAGTGCGGGCGAATTTGAAAGATGCCGCGCGTGAGGATTCAAACGAATAAAAAAATTTTTAAGAAGGAAGGTAGTTTTTAAATGTCAAAGAAGATTTTTTGTGCGTTGGTTTTGGTGCTTGCGTTAGTGTCGGGCTGCTTTGCGGCGGATTGGCCGGCCAAGACGATTAATATTTACGTTACTCACGCGGCCGGCGGAGATACGGATTACATGGCCCGCCAGCTCGGGGCACAGCTTGAAAAGATTTTGGGCGTTTCAGTTGTTCTCAGCAATGTAACCGGCTCGAACGGCGCAACTTGTATGCAGCAGTACCGCAACGGAGCGAAGGACGGCTACACTTTCATAGCTACTAACACAGCCGCTCTTAACGGCAACGAAGCTACGGGCATGGTTGATTTCGGTTATAACGCCTTTGAACCCGTAGCAGTATACGGGATTCAGTCCGGTGAAAATATTGTTGTCCCTGCGTCATCGCCTTACAAGACTCTAAAAGATTTAATCGACGCGTCAAAAGAGAAACCCGGCCAGATTCGTCTTGGGATTTCCATGGGCGGCGGCGTTTACATAATGGCTTGCGTGTTGCAGAACATAGGCAAGGCACAATTTAATATTATTGAAGCCGGTGACGCTGCGAACAGATTAACGGCTCTTCTTGGCAATGCTATTGACGCTACGTCAATTCCTTATTCAAGCGCGGCGGATTATATTGAGAAGGGACAGCTCCGGAGTCTCTGCACAGTTCTTTCAAAGTCGCCGACTTTATTGCCCGGCCAGCCTGCGGCCTCTGAAGTAATACCGGAGTTAAAGCTTGATACTGAATATGCTCTTCTTGCTCCCAAGGGGACTCCGGCCGAAATCGTCAAGGCAATGAATGACGCTGTAATGAAAGCCTGTGCTACGGCGGAATGGAAAAAGATCGTCAACGATTTCTCGTGGCAGGATCCTTTCTATTTTGACGTTGAAGGTTCAATCGCAAATCTCAAAGCACAAAGAGATTTATTCATGAGCCTTGTTCCGATTCTTGAAATTCAATAGGCAATACCTTTTTAAATAACCCCCTTGCCTCCCCTTGGGGAGGTGCCTGAACGAAGTGAAGGCGGAGGGGGTTGGTTAAAAAAAGAAATATTAGTGAAGGGAAGGTCGAAGGGGGTTGCTTTTACCACCCCCACCACCGCAAGCGGCCCGCCAAAAACCCTCCCCCTAGGGAGACAAGGCCGGAGGGGTTGTAGTTAAGGTGCATGAAGGTACGGCATTACCCTGTAAAAAAAATTTACAGGTCAAAATAAAAATTTTTATGGAGGTTTTCTTATAATGAAGAAGTTAGCTTTAGCATTAGTGTTAGTGTTCTGCTTCAGCATTGCAGCATGTGCTGAACTTACCGCGCCGGTGAAATTAATTTTCGCGGCTCAGGAAGTTGGAACGGGAGCTTATTCCGTTTCAGCGGCTATTCAGGGCGCAATGCTCAAGGGGCTCCCTGCTGGTTCAACGATTGACTTGACAACAAATTCACCCGGCGGAGTCGGTGCTCCTGTTTTAATTCAGAGAGGCCGCGCTGATTTAATCGTAGCCAACGCCGGCCCTTCGCTCTGGAGCTATGAGCGCAAGAAAGCTGATTATCAGTTCGGCGACTGCCCGGACGTTCGCAGCATTGCCGGAGGACTTGGCCATGCGTTCGCTAACGTAATGTTCACAAAGGCATTTGTAGAAAAATCAGGCTGCACGACTCTTGAAGAAGTCATCGCGAAAAAATATCCGATTCGTTTAATCACTAAGAAGAACGGCTCACTCGGAGAGCTTACTGCTGAAAGAGTAATCGAAGCCTGCGGAATCAGCGTAAAAGATTTCATGAGCTTTGCGACTTGGGAGAAGTCCGGAACAGACGCGATTAAATCCGGAATTCAAGACGATCTCTATGACGCAACTATCGATCATATTGACGCGGGACAGTCAACTACAACTGAAATCTGCCTTACGCATGACATGCACTTCGTACAGCTCAGCGACGCAACGTTAGCTAATCTTGAGAAGATGGGCTATGCTCCTCTTACAATGGTAGCCGGAACATGGAACAAACAGGACAAAGACATTAAGACCATGGGAAGCCAGCAGAATGTTATAGTTCCTGCCAGCATGAATGAGGACGTAGCTTACGCGCTCACGAAAGCTATTTGTGAGAACAAAGACGATCTCGCCAAAGCAGTTGCTTCTCTTGGTTGGTTTGATCCTAAGACGGCGGGCCTTCACGGACTTAACGGCGCTCCCCTTCACCCCGGTGCGGTTAAATATTATAAAGAAATGGGTTACACCTACGACGATTTTAAATAAAATATGCAGCCTTTATTATTAGAAGGTAAAGCAGCAATAATTACAGGCTCGTCGCGTGGAATTGGCAAGGCTATTGCTACGGCCTTTGCACTTCACGGGGCGAGCCTCGTGATTCATGGAACTTCCGCTGAAAAATTAATTGCTCTTAAAAATCAGCTTGGCCCGGAGCAATGTGAATATATTTCCGGTGATATAAGCGAGCTTGAAACTTCAAAGCGGCTTGCTGAAAAATGCCTTGAGGCTTTCGGCAAGATTGATATTCTCGTGAACAACGCCGGTATTAATACCCGTACGAAATTTTTAGAGCTTAGCCCGGAAGAATGGGAGCGCGTTTTGAAAATCAATTTGACCGGGACTTTTTATGCCTGTCAAAGCGTAGCGCCCCACATGATTGAAAAAAATTCCGGCGTTATTATTAATATGTCCTCTTCGGCCGGGAAGACTCCTCACGCCAGCGCCTCTTTAGCTTACGGAGTCTCAAAGGGTGGAATAGACGCAATGACAAGACAGCTTGCTTTTAACCTTGCGCCGTTTAACATTCGTGTTAATTCGATTTCTCCCGGCCCTATTGAAACGGATATGAGTCTCCAGTGGAGTCCTGACTACCGGGAAAAAATTTTGAAAGATATTCCTTTGAGGCGTTTAGGAAAAGATTCAGACGTTGCGGAGCTTGCGGTGTTCTTAGCATCAGATCTTTCAAGCTTTATCACAGGCGAGAGCATAAATATTAACGGCGGTAAGTACATGAATTAAAAAAATTTTTTTTACGAAAGGAGAAAAAAATTTCATGAGCATTCGCGGTATAGCAGCGATACTTGTTACTGTAGCGTTCTTTGCTTTCCAGATGTATATAGCACTTGTTAAGCAGTTCGCTCCGATGTTGCAAAGTCCTTTACATTTAGTTTTTGCGCTTACATTAGTTTTTATTTATTTCCCGGCAGATTATTATTATAGAAAAAAAATCAAGAAGGCCGCCGAAGCTGAAGGCCGTGAGCCTGAACCGGCGCTATTGAATAAATATTCTTGGCTTAATTTGTTTGATATTTGCGCCTTTGCCGGGATTGGTTATTTGCTGTGGTATGTTTTGACTCAGTTCCCGAGGCTTAATGATTATGTCCTTGGTGTTGACGAAGTTTTACAGATTGACCACGCCGCAATGGTCGTAGCGATTTTATTATTGCTCGTTGCGGTCTATAGGACACTCGGAGGAATTTTGGCTGGATTTATAACTGTCTTTATAATTTTCGCGTGGACTTCGCCTTATTTGCCCGGCATACTTCACACTAACGCAAAGCCTTTCGCGCAATTTATCGAAGAGTTTACGTCCGGAATGACAATGACAGAAAGCGGAGTCTTCGGTACGCCGTTATTAACGAGTGCGAATACTTTATTTTATTTTATAGTCTTCGGTGCTTTCTTCTCAACAATAGGCGGCGGACAGTTATTAATCGACATGGGCATGAAGCTTTCTAATAAATCTTCGGGAGGCCCGGCCAAGGCCGCTGTACTTTCTTCGGGTTTAATGGGAATGATCTCGGGCTCTGCTGTCGCTAACGTAGCCACCACCGGAGTAATGACTATCCCAATGATGAAAAAAATCGGCTACGAACCAGAAGAGGCTGGAGCAGTTGAAGCCGTAGCGTCAACAGGAGGACAGATAATGCCACCGATTATGGGAGTCGGAGCTTTCATAATGGCTGAGATGTTAGGCGTTAATTATATGTCGATAGCGGCGAGCGCGATTATTCCTGCCGTAGCTTATTACTTTGCAGTATTCGTTCTCGTTGACAAGATAGCGGCGAAACGGGCGGCCAATCTTGACTCTACAGCAGACGCTTCAATCAAAGTAGACAAGCCGATAATGCCAAGATTATATTTATTAGTCCCGGCTATCTTGTTAGTTATCTGGATAATTCGCGGCTACTCGTTAATGCGTGCCGGCATGGTTGGAATTTTCACGTGCCTTGCTTGTGACGTTATAAATTATTTCTGTAATAAATCAGACTTCTTAAATTTAAGACAGCTCTGGGACTGCTGCGTTGACGGAGCGAAACAGGCGGCGGCTATAGCGATTCCTACGGCGGCCTGCGGAATAATTATCAACGTTGTAACTCAACAGACTTCACTTGCGACGAATCTTTCTGTTTTGATTCGTTCGTTAGGCACGAGCTATTTATTCTTGGCTATGTGTATAGCTATGGTGGGCTGTATGATTTTGGGAATGGCATTGCCGACGGTTGCGGCGTATCTTGTCGGAGTAATTTTATTTGTGCCCTGCATTCAGCCAATTTTATTACAGACAGGGCTTGCACCTGCAACGGCTAATCTTTGCGCTAACATGTTTGTATTTTATTACGGAATAATGGCGCAGATAACGCCGCCGGTCTGTGTAGCTTCGTATACTGCCGCGGGCATTGCCGGAGCTGACGCAATGAAGACGGGCTTAAAGGGCTTTACGTTTGCTATGGTGGGCTTCTTAGTTCCGTTTGTCTTTGTTTACAATCCGCCGTTATTATTAAAAGGAACATGGACAGAAATAATAATTGCTACGATACAGCTTGCGCTTGGAACATATTTCTTGGCCGTCATGGTTGCGGGCTTCTATAAAAAGACTCTCAACACTGTCGAACGCGTTGTATTATTTGCGGCGGCCCTGTGCTTAATTGCTCCTGAAATGATAAGCTCGGTTATAGGCGCGGTGCTTGGAATTGTGATACTCGTTATAAATTCAAGAGGTGCTAAAAAATCATGAGCAATCATCACAAAGTTATAATCGCAGGGAGCGGGCTTGCTGCTCTTGCTGCTGCGGCGCGTCTTAATGAACTTGGCGTTAAGGATATTGCGATTTATGCAGGCGGACTCGGAGGTACGCCGTACATAGCGGCAATAAATTTTGTTTTGCCTGAAAATCCCTATGGAGATACGCCCGAGCTTTACGCTAAGGACATGCTGGTGGCTGGCTACAACATAGGCAACAAAGAACTCGTGAACGAAATGGCCGCGAACACTTTAAAAGGCTACGAGCTTTTATGCCGATGGGGCGTTACGTTTGCTCATAACGAAGACGGATCTATAAAGCTTCGTCATGTATCGGGGCATACTTACCCGCGTTCGCTTTGCCAGACGACTAATTTAATCGGCGTTGAAATTGAAAAGGTCATGCTGAAAAAACTTGAGGAGGCCGGAATAGAATTTCACCGCAAGACTCAAGTTGTCGATCTCCTGAAAAATTCCGAAGGCAAGATCGAAGGCTTTACTGTTATTGAAAAGGGCGGCGAACCTTATAACGTTTATGCTCCTGTAGTTGTAGCGTCATGGGGAGGCGTAGGGAACTTGCTCGGAACTTCGACTTATCCTGACGATGTTAAAGGCAACACGCTCGGAATGGCTAAGAATGCCGGGGCTGAACTTGTTGACTTGGAATTTATAGAGTTCGAGCCTATGGTTATGATGTCGCCGGCCGGAGCAGTGGGCGAGCCTTGTCCGACAGCAATGTTAGGGGAAGGCGGCTATCTTTTGAATTCTGAAGGAGAAAGATTTTTGTTGGAAGTCCGTCCTCAAGGTGAAGCCGGAGCGCCCAAATCTCTAATCAATCACGAGATCTGGAAGCAAGTTGCGAAGGGCAAGGGCAATCCCCACGGAGGAATCTGGGTAGACCTGCGTCACGTTGACGTAAAAATCTTGAAGGCTTACCCTTGGTTTTATGACAGGTTAATGAACAACGGCTGCGATCCCAATAAAGAATTATTAGAAGTCGGGCCTATGCCTCACAGTTTTTCGGGAGGGATTAGAGTCGACAGGAATTATGAGTCGAACGTAAAAGGCTTGTATGCAATCGGGGAAGCCTGCGGAGGAATTCACGGGGCTTGCCGATGTGCCGGGAACGCGGCGAGTCAGGCAACGTTATCGGGCTTGCTTTGTGCTGAAGGTATCATGAGGACGGGCGAACTTGACCGGGCTATCTCTGAGCGTCCTGTGGCTTACAAGCAAAATGATTCAGTCCGGGCAAAATATCTTGACGAGCTGCAAAAAATCGCGGGTCATGCTTTAGGCGTGTACCGTAACGGGAAAGATCTCGAAGAGGCTTTGAACTCTACACAAAAAATTCTTGACGCTCCCGAAGTTTCCGGCGATGACTTGACGAGTCAAACGGCCTTAGCGATTAATTTAATCTTGAAGGCGGCGTTAAACCGCAAAGAGTCACGAGGCACGCATAACCGTACTGATTACCCGGCCAGCGATCCGGCTTATGAAAAGGAATTTGTTTTTTAATTATAATGAACTGGGTAAAATTTTTTGAAGCTCTAATGCTTGTATGTTTTGGAGCAGCTTGGCCCCTGTCGATATTGAAATCATGGCGGGCAAGGACGGCCAAGGGAAAGAGCGTAGGATTTCTATTTGTAATCCTGTTAGGCTACGTTTCGGGGATTATCAAAGTTATTTTGAGTAATGGTCTAAGGGATTGGCTTTTAATTCCCTACATGATTAATTTCTTAATGGTTGCTTGCGATACGTGCCTATACTTTAGGAATTCCAAGCTCGATAGAAATAAACTATAACCCCCTCGCCAGCAAGCTGGCCCTCTTGGAGAGCAACCCCCCTGTCAACAAGTTGACATCCCCCCTTTCAGGGGGGACGAGAGAGTTTTTCAAGATATTCTATTCCCTTTACACTCTTGCCTCCCCTGAAAGGGGAGGTGGCCGACTGAAAGGAGGTCGGAGGGGTTGAAGTTAAAAGAAACGAGCGGTGCCGAAGTGAAGGCGGAGGGGTTGTTTTTTAAAAGGAGTGCGCTCGAAGCGAGGCAGGGGTGTTTTTAAAAAAGTTGTAAAAAAATAACCTCCTCTTTAATAAAAAATAAAGGGGAGGTGTTTTTTTATTTTTATGCAAGGCTTGCGACTGCGGCACGGAGTTTCTTAACTTGTTCGGTGAGGAGTTCTACTTTGTCTTTCAAGATAGCGTTCTCGAATTCCAACGTATCCCGAACTGATTTGCTTACAGCTGCGGGCTTGGGTGTTTCTGCTGGAACTTCAACAGGAGAAGTAACGGGAGCTGCTTGAGCTTGTGCTGCTGCTGCTCTTGCTGCTCTTAATGTTCTTAGTGTTTTGGGAGCGTGAGCAGCGCCCTCGGTCTTACCTTGGGCGATAGTTTGCTCTCTTGTAAGAGTCTGGCGGCTCAAGGGGAGTCCCTGTTCAGAATTTTTCTTCCAGTTGATAATTACCCACTTGGTAGTATTAGCTCTTCTTGCGGCCTTAGCGACTCCGATCTGATTAGCAAGTGCAAGAACAGCATTGCGCTGTTCGGGGGTAAAATCTTTACTCTTTCTGACTTGGTCTGTTTGGGGCAGTGCTTCGATTATTGGATCGAGCGGGGAAATTACTTTAGCCCTACGCCGTCCGGGTAATGAGCGCGTTCTTGTGCGGCTCGCTCGTGATGAAGATGAAGCCTTAGGCGAAGACGCAGATTGTTTTGCAGCACGCTGCATAGCGGCGACAGCTTGCCAAGTAGTTCCGAATTCTTTAGCAACTCGCGAAAGATCAACTTTCTCTGCGCGCGCTAATATTGCAGCACGTTCGGCCGGGGTGAAATCCTTTGTACCTTTTTTAACATCTGGCATTATAAAATCCTCCTTTGTTTTTTTGATTATTGCGCGCATTATACATTATGAATTCTCAATTAGCAATTTTATTATACTCATTCCTATTTTAACAAGCTCACTGTTGGCTTGACTTCCCATGTGTCCAACTCTGAAAACTTTTCCTGCTAATGCTCCGTAATTTCCTCCTACGGCGAGTCCATGTTTGCGCAAAGCCGTATCAAATCCATTCCAGCTAAATTTATCTGGAACATAAAACGCGCTCACAGTAGGAGAAGAATTTTTTTCGTCCTTTGGAAAAAGTTTCAGGCCCGTTTCACGTCCAAGATCCCTGCAAAGTTTCGCGGCCTCTGCATGACGGGCATAAACATTTTCAAGCCCTTCGCTGATTAAACTTGAAAGAGAAATGTTGAGCGCCTTCATTGAGTGCCAGTCGTGAGTGTAAGGCATGTATTTTTTTTCCAGTACTTCGCGCCAATCTTTATAAGCTTCATAGCCGGAATAATTTACTTGTTCTATTACTTCCCAAGCTCTTTCAGAAATACTTGAAACAGAAAGCGACGGAGTAAGCGATAAAACTTTTTGACTTCCCCATAAGCCAATATCAATTCCCCAAGCGTCAACGTCAAGCGGAACACCTCCGGCGCTTGCTACAAAGTCTACAATAAAAAGCGCGCCGACCTCGTGAGCTATCTTTCCGATTTCAGCAAGGCACGGCGTGATTGTTCCCGAAGGAGTCTCACAGTGAACGGCCGTTATAACTTTGGGACGGAATTTTTTTGCATGAGCTGAAACTTTTTCGGGATCTGGCACATCGTCATAATCAAAGCCGCAGACTTCGGCAACTGCTCCGAAGCTCTTGGCCATTTCAGCAAAGCCTTCACCGAATAAACCCGATGAGACAGCTAAAATTTTTTCGCCAGGATTGAGCGTGCATTTAAGCGCCGCCCATAAGATCGACATAGCTTCGCCCGAAGTGATTACGATTTTGTTTTGAGTATGGAGAATTTTTTGAATGAGCTTTTGATTTTGATTATAGAGCGCGAAAAATTCCGGCTCCAAGTCTGAACTGGCGTAATTAAAATCCCAGGCCTTGAGAATTTCCGGAGGGATAGTTACGGGGCCGGGGACGAGTCCGATTTTGTACTGTTCCATAAAAATAATATCTCCTCTGCAATTTTTATAAGCTCGTCTTTATTTAATGACGGGCTTTCAAGATTTAGAATTACATTATCTTTTACGGCAACAGCTAAGACAAGCGGCAAATATGGATTATTTTCAAGCAAAGCTTTTTTATCTAAGACATTTAAAATTTCGTAGGACGAGTCCGAAGGCATTACGCCTTTGGATTCTTTTACGCTTTCAGGAACATAAAGACTCCCCGGGCCGTCGCCGCTTGTCAAAATAATTTCAAGATAGCCGCGGGGAGTTTCATGCTGATAATTTTTGTAAATAATCTTGCCGAGGTCTTTAGAATTTGCGTCAGGTATCAGGCTCACGGCATAAAAAGAATCTTTTACGGCCTGCCAGTCTTGAAGCTTATCCGGAAGCTCAAAGGCAAGGGCGGCGCTCACTCTAAAAAAATAAAACGCAAGGCAAAAAAATTTAAATCTTCTCATTTTTAATTTCGATTAACCATAGTTTGCGGACTTGATTCAAAAATTTATCGTAGACTCCGCTTGCGAAGTCCGGAAAAGTATAATCAAAGCTCTGCCATTTTTTGAATCTATAACGCATTGTAACTTCTCCGAAGATTCCGTCGCGTAAATAAATTCTATGTGCATGATCTTTTGTTGAAGCTAGAATCAATCTTGCTCCGTCAATATATCCCGGATCAATATTAACTGCTCGAACAGGCTGGCGGCTCTTTGCTTCGATTTCAATAGCGGCTCGTTTCCAGTCAACTAATTCACCGGCATTCGCAAGCCCGGGAAAGCATAAAAAAATTCTCGTCAAGTTCGGCGCTATGTCATGATAATAATCAGTCTTATCAAACGGAACTGAGATTGAAAAAATTTCCGGCCTTCCCCATAAATTAGAAAGCTCGTTGATGCTCCAGTTTAATAATTCTTCGTTATTGACCGGATATAAAATTCCGGCTATTCGTTTTACTTTTGGTGATTTCATTTTTTATTCAGCTCCTTTAGGAATCCTTGCGCCCCCTGTGAAGGTGGAGAGGGCCAAAGCCGTCCCTGTAAGGGAAGGGGGACCGCTTGCGGTGGAAGGGTTCTGGCGAGGGGGTTATTACTTACCCTCTACATTAAAAAATCTCCGCGTGTCTGTCCGGCGGCAAGCAAGCCCATAGCCTGCGCTCCTATACTGTCGATAACGCCGTCGCCCTCTTTTGTTTCGGGTTTAAGAATTTCAGGCTCTGGAATTTTTTTCTGTTCTTGTTCTTGAGTTTGAGCTTTAACTTCAGGAGGCGGTGAAATTTTTTGAGCTGATTTTTTCCGCGGGGGCATTTCAATTTTTAAATAGCCCTGTAATTCTCCGCGCCATTCGCAAGCCCGCCAGTTTTTTTTATTTCCTTCGGGAGGCTGGCTCAAGCGCTGCCATTTTCCGCCGGCGGACTCGATCTCTTTGACCCAAGCCTGACCTACGGCCGCCCACCATGTAAGATCTTGAGCGTCCGTTACGTCTTCGGTGCAGTCGTTAATCGCAAAGATACCCGGCCTTAAAATATTAAAAGCTATAAATCTTTCTCCGTTTGAACCTTCGAGCTTGACAATAAATTCATCGCGTCCGGGAAGATCTGCGGCGTTCATTTGTTCCAGTCCAGTCCCGAAGAGTTCAATAGCTTTATCATTAAGTTTTAACATTCCACGGGCGGACATTGCAAAAGGAACAGGAGCGTTCCACCATTCCGGATATTGCGGTTCATCAGGGGACAGGGCAAGCTCAAGTTTATTTAAAAAAGTTCCGGTGCTGCGTATATAAATCGCCTCAAGATTTTCATAGTCAAGTTTATTTATATCAACTGGCGTGAAGATATTTCTTTCGGCTAATTGGGGCAGGCGTTTAATCATAGTGTCGCCGCAATTTCTTTCGACCATTGAAACAATTTGACCGTGATCAATAATTATCGCGTCCCCCGAGTCTGGAATATAGACCGCGTACTCAATGCCTGTAGCAAAAAGAGTCCGGAGCAAAATAAAAATAGTAGACTCCGGCGTAAGAGAATTAAAATCAAAATCTGGAATCTTCACGAGTCTTTCTTCGCTTCCGTTTCTAATAAAGCCGCGGCGAATTCTTCAGCGTCAAAATTATTGAGATCTTCTGCTCCTTCGCCAAGCCCGATATATCTAACCGGGACTTTTAATTTTCTCGCGATAGAAATAACTACGCCGCCCTTGGCCGTATTGTCGTACTTGGTCAAGATTATTGAAGTGACTGGAATAATATTATTAAAAGTTTCAGCTTGAGCTACAGAATTCTGGCCTAAGACAGCATCAAGAACTAAAACAGTTTCGACTCTATCCGGGCCTGCTTCGCGTGAAATTACGCGATGAATTTTTTTAAGCTCTTCCATTAAATTATGCTTGTCATGAAGTCGGCCTGCGGTGTCGACAATTAAAACATCAGCGCCTGAACTTTCAGCTGCTTTCCATGCGTCAAAGGCGACGGCGGCGGGATCGCTTCCTTGACCTTGAGCAACGACTCTAACGCCGCAGCGTTCTGCCCAGATTTTTAATTGCTCAACTGCTGCAGCTCTGAAAGTATCAGCGGCGGCCAAGATAACTTTCTTGCCCTGATTTTTATAAAGCATAGCGAGCTTTCCGGCGCTTGTAGTTTTTCCGCTTCCGTTGACTCCTATCATTAAAAGCACTAAAGGCTTTTTGACGAGTGAAAAACTTTTGCCCATACCTTCGACAGAATTTAATTCGCCTGAAATTTTTTCAGCAAAAAGATTTTTAAGTTCGGCGGGGTCTTTGATTTTTTTGTTTTTCGCCTCGGCCTTTAAAAATTCTATTGTCTCTTCGGTGAAATCGAGTCCGGTATCTCCGGCGATTAAATTTTCTTCGAGATCGTCCCAAAAATTTTCGTCAAGACTTTTGCCAGAAGAAAATAATTTTGAGATTCCTCCGCTCCATTTTTCGCGAACGCCTTTTAGACTTTCTTTTAATTTTGCGAACAAAGCCATTTTTATTTACCTGTTCTCCGCATGAAAATAATCTCGTAGCCAAGAGCGCCGGTTACGCTGTCCTGAGTCCTTCTGGAGCCGACGACCTGCCAGCCTTCACGGCCGCGTTGGGTCATTCGTTCGTTCCAGTTGTTGTCAAGAATGAAATCAACGGAATATTCATAAGAAGGCTTGCTTTCGTTTTGAGTTAAGGGCGTGAAGCTTCCGCCGCTCAAGTTCATGAGATTAGCTGTGAGTGTGTCATTGAGCTGCATTAATTGCCAGAGTATCAAGCCGCCCACGGCCAGCAAAAGAATCATTAAGACCGTAGAAAGAGCGCCGCCCATGCCGGACGAAGATTTAATTTTATTTGAGTCTTTTTCTTTAGCCGCGCCGCTTTTTTTAGCGGCAATTTTTTCGCGTATACCCATAACTTTCTCCTTTTCAAGTTCTTCGCCTCGATTGACGGCGGGTGAAGTCATAAAATCCGGTTTGAACTCTTCGTGATGAGTTTCTTGGCCGGGGAATTCCTCGTGTTCATGTTCTTCATAATCGGGAATGGACGTAGCCTCGCTAAGAGCGCCGAGCGAAGAAATATCCCAATCGTCGCCGAAGTCTTCGTCATGAGCTTCCGGAGCTTCTTGGACTGAAGGCTGTGGCATTGTGCTTTCTGTTTCGTCATTCAATAAACTTTGTTCGGGCATGTTATTTTCTATTTGCTCCTCCTCGTGATTAATTTCAGTTTGATTAAAGTCACTCGCCAGTGAGAAATCGGAGTCAAAGAACGAAGAATTATCTTGCTCTTCGGGCTCTTGTTCTTCTTGTACGGGTACTTCTTCTTCTTTTATTTCTTCTTTCTCAGGCTCGTAGCTTTCGTTATTAAGATCAAAAATTTCCGGTGCTTTTGGTTCGTCCGGCGAATTTTCTTTGTCTTGAAATTCCGGCTCGTCCTCACTGTTTTCTTGAAATAACCCCCTCGCCAGCAAGCTGCCCCTCTCCACATTAACAGGGGGCGCAAGGAGTCCTTCTACTTCCTCTGTAACTTCTTTAACGTTTTCTACTTCTTCGGGCTCGTCAACTTCTTCGACAGCGGGGGCTTGCTCTTGTTCCTGCTCTTGCTCCTGTAATTCTTCTTCTGAATTTTCTTCAGGCGCAAGCTCCGGTTCCGGTTCCGGTTCAGGGACTGGAAATTCTTCAAAACCGGATTGAACTTCCGTTTCTGGTTTTTGGTCGTTGTCAGTGACGGGAAGCGAGGGAGGTTCGGGCTCTGGTTCAGGCTCCGGGAGGGGTTGTTCGTCGAAGTTGCTTGGCTCTATCAGATTATCGCGTCGAGTTTCAGAAATTGCCTGAGCAATATTAGCTCTTAGCTTGTCTTCGGCTGATTGTCTTTCTGGATTTTCGCTGCTACTTAAAAAATTCTCGGGCAAATTATACGGCTCGAGATTTTCGCGTCCTGAAAGAGTCAAAGGGTCGCCGGTCATAGCTTCGGCGATGTCGGCCATTAGTTTGTCTTCGGCAGTCTTAGTGCTTTCGGGCATTGAAACAGAAACAGGGACAGCCTGTGACTCGGGATCAATGTAAGGCTCCGGCTCCGGGATTTTGGCATCGACACTTACGACAACATCTGGAGAAAAATTATCGAGTCCGGAATCAATTTCTTCGTTATCATCTTCGAGATTAATGACCGGGATTTCCGGGAGATTTTCTTCTTCTTCGTTGTTGTCGTCTTCTATCAGCGGTATATCGGGCAATTCGTTTTCTTGAGAAGAATTATTATCGTTATCGGGATTCAATAGCGAATGATTTTCTTCTTCATACTCTTCGTCTTCTTGTTCTTCTTGTTCTTCGACTACAGGCTCCGGCTCTGGAAGTTCGGGGGCTTGTTCTTCGATTATAGGCTCTGGCTCGGGGAGTTCGGGGGCTTGCTCTTCAATTTCAGCAACGCTCTCGCCTTCACTGTTTTTTTGAAATAACCCCCTCTCCAGCAAGCTGGCCCTCTCCCCCTTCACAGGGGGCGCAAGGAGTCTTTCTACTTCCTCCGGAACTTCTTTAACTTCTTCTATTTCTTCGGGCTCGTCAGCTTCTTCAACAGCGGGAGCTTGCTCTTCAATTTCAGCAACGCTCTCGCCTCCCCTGTGTAAGGGGAGGTGCCCGAACGAAGTGAGGTCGGAGGGGTTGTCTTCAAAAGATTCCGACTCTGGGAGTTCGGGGGCTTGTTCTTCGACTACGGGCTCGGGGGCTGTGAC
>JAFSSV010000070.1 GCA_017450825.1 Synergistaceae bacterium | reverse complement strand
CCGTGAGCATGAGTACTGGAACTTAATCGCGGCCAGAACTTCAGATCTTGAAGACCCGGCCAAGCTCGAAGTCTATCAGAAAGTTGTGAAGGCCTATCAGAGTCCCGAAATGAAAGAACATCTTTCAAAATTATACGGCGGGTTCTTTAGGCCCGTAGGTTGGGACGAAGATTTATTAGCGCCGTTCAAGAAATAATTTTTTATTCTTAAAGAAAGACCCCCCATAAAAGGGGGGCTTTTTTTATTCTTTAATTCGCGCCTTGATTGATTTGAATTTCTATCTTGTCGCCTTTCTCGTTGCTCAAAGTTATTTTTCCGGTACGAGGATTGCCTGTGCTGTTAGTGTCATACTTGAAGCTCACAGCGACTTCAGTTCCTCCGGTCTTATCGCCGCTTGCCGGAGTAAAACCGCTTACCCAGTTTACGTTAGACTCTACTTTCCATTTTGACTCAGAAAGAACTTTTATTGTCCCGTTGCCTGCGTTCTTGTCCAAGGCTTTGCCGCCCGCTGAAGGAGCAAACGTTGAAGGCCTTACAGCAAGGTGCATAGGGCGCTTTAAGCCGAATGTTCTTTTTACTGTTTGTTTATCGACTTCTGTCTGTACAGGAGCGCCGAGATATGTGCTGGCTCGTCTAGCGAATCTTCCCTGAGCGAGTCCGTCTGAAAATGTAAACTCAGAATTAACGGTCAAATATTTTTTGTCCTTCGCTCTGCTCCAGATATCGGGCTTGATTTCATAGATCCATTCCATTTGAGTCGCCGCCGATTTAGCTGAAGGCCATGCCTCAAGCTCTTCATAGCAGCGTGTTACGTGGGTAAAGAAACCGCCGACTTCCTTGCCGCGTTTAGGCCAGTCAAAAATATATTCCCAGCTTGCGTTAGCTCTCTTTTGGCTATCTCCGTTATGATGTGTGGCAATCTGTTCACCCGTAACAGTGTTAGAAATGCTGGACGAGTAACCAATCGACATATTAAACTCGCCTACCGGTGTTGTTCCGTTAATGCCGACCTTGCCTCCAAAATTCTGGCTAAGAGTATCAGTCGTTGTTTGAGATGAAGCTTTGTTCTTGGGAATAAAGCCGATAATTTGTACGTCGCCGTTGCCCGTGTCCTGTTCTATATAGTGGTTGAATGTGGTTGAATATAAGCCTGCGAGTAAAACCGAACATTAATCTTGCCTGCGGATCCGCTAAACCTTCGAAAGGAATAATCTGTCCAAAAAATGCACTTGCCTCGCGGTTTAAAACGCTCTGGAACTGATTTTCAGTGTTAGTCGTAGCATGGGCGCGGATAAGATAATAATCTCTGTTCTTCTCAAATGAGTGAATTGAATAGACATCATATTTTAATCTTGTGCGGCGGTCTGTATTAAATGATGTCCATGTTGTGCCGTTGTAATAAGGCTTTCTGCGGAGAAGATCTAACGGGAAATCAATTTTTTTATTTCCGGTGTCTGCGTTGATTGTGTCAGGGCCTTCGGATTTTGCAATATCCGTAAGTTTTCCGTCAGAGGCAGCGGCTATGGTTACTGCTGCGCTTGCTGTAGCTTCTGTGTCGTCACTGTCCGTAACAAACAACGAAGAAGGCTCAGTATCAAGTATTACAGCCCAATCGAATAAAGATTTTACGCGAGCTTTATTGAAATCTGCTGCGCTGAAATCTGCAACAGTTATATCTGAATCGCCGGATTCAACAAGATCATTAGAAGTGCCCCTCATGTTATTATCAGAACTTGAAGGCGTAATAACTTCTAAGTCATCTGAAGATAAAGTTACGTTATCAATATCAAGAATGTAAAAAGAAAAAACTTCGTCTTCGCTGTCAACTTTTCGTTGTGCTATTGAATAAAGCTCAAGATAATCTGTAACTGAATCTTCGGGCCTGTAGTAGTCAGGTTCGACTCCTAAACCGTCAAGCAGTTCATTAATTTGAGACGTGGTTGGATAAACAATGGTAAGAATTTTTCCAGCGTCCAAATGTTCACACCATTCGGTGTTGAGAATTGGATCGCCGTTCTCGTCAAGGGCCGCTGTCGTAGCTTTATCGGCAACCTCAACGAATTTAATTTTCTCTAACGCTGCCCGCGTTACAGAACTTCCGCCAGTTTCGTCAATATACTCGTTGATAAGGGACTGATAAGCAGTACCGCTCAAGTAGCTAGCTAAATCGCTGCTCGTACTTGTTTGAGTATTGTTGGAATTGTTTTCAGCGGGGGGTTGCGCTTTCAGATGATAAACTGCTGCTTCCTCCTCCACAGCCTGCGCCGCCGAGTGAGGATTCTAGGTAGTGTCGTCAAATAAGAATTTGAAGCCAGAGAATCAGGCAGGCTATCTGTACCGATGCCATATATGAGGAGGCCTTTTTAGCATATCTGGTTGCTATTCCTCGCCACCACTTCAATTTCAAAAATGTATTCTCAATTTGATGCCGGTTTTCATATATTG
>JAFSSV010000069.1 GCA_017450825.1 Synergistaceae bacterium | reverse complement strand
CCTCAAGCAGTTATCATGGCGGCCAAGCCCGAATTTGCTATCACACATGCTCCCGGGCATATGTTCATAGCAGATCCTAAAGACAGCGACTACGCTGTGTTCTAAATTCCTTTCTAAAATTTTTAAGGAGACTCGGAGGAAAATAAAATCCTCCGAGTTTTTTATTTTCAAATTATCTGAATTGTATAGAAGGTCTTAATTCAGTCTATAGCAGTGAGCTTGACAATTAGATCGGGAGGTGATTACAATTCATAAAATTTTTTTCTGCTTTCTAGGAGGTATAATTTCGGGCGTATGAACATGAAAAGCAAAGATTGCAGAAATCTGAGAAAATGTCAAGAGAAACAAAGTGAATTTAAGGCTGATAATACCCTAAGCAGTTTAGAGGTGAGCGAGAACAATTATGAAAAGCGCGAACTGAAAAGAAACGAAAGACTTTTAGGCACGAGTTTCCTTGCCATGGCGGTGCCGTTCATTTTTCAGTACTTTGCGCTACATATGATTGAAATCGTTGATGCCGTAATGGTAGGTCATTTTTTAACCAGTTCGGATCTTATCGCACTTTCTATAGGATTTAAAGCTGAACGTTTGGCCGATCTGCCTTTTGTTTTTTTCGGTACTGGCGGAGCGATTTTAGTTGGAAACCTGTTAGGGAAAGGTGAACGCAAAAAAGCGAACGAAGTCTACAGCTTCTGCCTTTGGGCTTCAGTGGCGTTGTCATGCCTTTTGGCTTTTTTTGCTGTTTTTGCAAAACCTGTAGCGAATCTGCTCATCAGGGGGGTAAATCCTAAGATAGTTGAAAGCGCGGGGACATATATTTTCTGGATTATTTCTATGTCTCCGCTTATAGTTATATTTTGCTGCGTTTGCAGGTTCATAAGGGTAGAGGGATATGCGAAGACCGTTTCAGCTTTTTATATTACAGCAAATATTCTGAATGCGTTTTTTGATTTCATATTGCTAAAATTCTTTTCAATGGGAATAGAAGCCGTGGCCTTTGGGTCTCTAATCGGCTATTTTTTATCATCAGTGATTTTGCTGTTTTATTTCAGATCACCCCAAAAAATGCTCAGTTTTGTAAATCCGTTCAGGATTGATTATAAAACGGCACTTGACGCTATTCGTGCTGGTACTCCAGCGTGTTTTAGAATTTTAGCAGACACCGCCATAAGCGGAATTAGATATTCAATGACTGCAGCAATGTTTGGAATGCCGGGACTGCTGCTCGGAACGCTGTACACTGAAATCACTAGCGTTATTAATCTCTTCCTAGACGGAATATTTACGGCTTTCTCGGTTTATGTGAGCATACTGAACGGTGAAAAGGATTATCGCGGACTAAAAGCTATAACCCGTTTTTCAATGTTTCTGACGCTTGGCATATGCGGCACGATAATATTTTCGTTTCTGCTTTATCCATCAGCAGTTTTCAGACTTTTCGGCATAAACAAGCTGCAGGAAATTTTAATTCCTATGTTGCGCGCCTGTATGCCGGTTATTTTAATCGACATGTTTATTTATTTTTGGGGACAGTATTACGAGGCCATAATGTTCACTTCATTTTCGCTTCTTGCCGACTGCTTTAACATTCATGCTGTTTTGTTTATAATATTATTCATATTAAAAACTTTTGGCATCCATTGGAATTATTCGACCTGCATAATTCTTGACGGCACAATTTCAATGTTAATAATGATCGTCTGGCATCTGAAAAATCATTCGTTGGGGAACTGGTCTCTGCTTCCTGACGAAGAGAGTAAGGCTCTTTACATAACGGTAAACGCCACTGATGATCTTGCCTCAATGGTTTCAAGAAAAATTCAAGCATTTTGTCAAAAAAATTCAGTTTCAAAAAAACTTTCAATTTTACTTGCTCTTGCAACTGAGGAAATGGTATGCGTTCAGATCTCCAACAAAGAGGACGTTGGCGGAAGTATGGATATTATCGTAAGGATAGGACAGAACGAGCTCCTTCTGATAATGCGCGACAAGGGCAGACCCTTTGACATCGTTGCATACGCCGGTTATGAACAGGCTCCCGGTAGCAGCATTGATGTTTTGAAAAAAATCGCAGCGGAAATATCTTATACGAGAGCAATGCAAATGAATAACACGATTATTAAATTTTTGAAGGAGAGAGATATATAATGATAAATGAATTATGCCTTAAAGCAATCGCAGAATGTAAAAGATTAAAAAGCAAAGCCCTGAGCGAAAAACACGGCGGAACTGCTTACCCGGGTGAAGCAGCGCTTAAAATATATCCGAACGTTATTAAAGATATCGCCGGAGATATGCCGGTAATTTTTATCACAGGGACGAACGGCAAAACGACAACTGCGCGAATGATTGGAAATGTTTTTGACGCAAACAATATTCGCTTCATTGCGAATAGGGAAGGCGCTAACAAGCCCGGCGGAATAGCGGCATGTTTTATTTTAAGAACCGGAGAAAACGGAATGCTCAGCGGAAGTGAAAAAATTGCTATTATTGAAGCTGACGAAATATCAATTCCTGCCGTAATTGGACAACTGAACGTTTTCTGTGTGCTTGTAACTAATCTTTATGATGACCAGCCTTACAGGCTTCCTAAACATAGCGAAGTTGCAAGGATTATAATAAAAAGCCTCGCTGAACATCCCGAAATTACATGTATTTTTAACGAGAATGAAAACGGCTGCAAGATAATAGCCGATAAAATTTCAAATGAAAAAATTTACTTTAACGATAATGTCAATATAAGACTTCATTATCTTCCTGATATTATTTACAGGGCGGATGCTGCGGCGGCACTGTCTTTGTTGAAATTTCTGAATGAGCGGCACGGATTTGACATTGATTTAGACGATGCCAAGAGAATTATCAGCGAAACAAAACCCGTTTTTGCCAGAAATTCTTCGATAAAATTCGGAAACATTAATCTAAAAACGGAGCTTATCAAAAACAGCTCCAACCTTGATAAAGTTGTTGATTGGCTTGAATGTGAATGTAAAAAGCCTGATCTGATTATTGCAAGCGATGACAGGCGCGAATTAATCTGGATGAAAAACTACGATTGGAAGCGTCTTGAAAAACTTGCCGGAAAAGTTTATCTTTGGGGTGAGCAGGATGAAATAAAATTCCTGTCCGAACAGCTGGAGGCATCAAAGTTCAATGATTTTTATGAAATAGAAAATTTCCTTTTGAACACAGAAAACGAAACTATATTATTATTTGATTATTACGCCTGTCTTCAGATTTGGGAATTTTTCGCGGAGCGCGGCTATGTCGAAGACTGGTGGAAAAACTGAAGAAAGTTCAAGCGTTTTGGCTCTCACGAATTATGCAAACTATACGTTCATTGTCCGCAGCAAGATATAAGTGATCATTTGTTTTTTTTCATTCCGCGTCCGCCTCCAGGATGAAAATGTGGAGGTGTGAAAGGTGCAGAGCCCGCTGTCATGGATATGAACCGGGGACACCCCCTCCCGGCACAGCGAAAAGCTCACCGCCGAACCCAGATCCAGCCAGTACTTTCCGGCCTCGTCTTTTTTTCGGAAGAGCGTTCTGCATTCCTCTTCCGAAAACGCCTCTTGAAAACGTAGCCGCACGTCCTCTCCAACCTCGTAGCAGCAGGCATGGTTATATGGGCCCATGAAGCAAAGGATATCCTTCGGGGCGCTGCCGAAAGCCTCTGCCATCTTTTTGACCGTCTTTCCCGCGATGTGCTTCGATGACCCTACCCATCCGCTATGCACGATTCCTACCGCTTCCTTCACGGGGTCGAGCAGAACGATTGGTACACAGTCCGCCGTCTTGACGCACAGCGCAAGCCCCTTTTCCTTAGTGATAATCGCGTCAAAGGGTGTGTCGTCATACCCCCGAACAACGCCAAGCCCCGCGTCCTTCGCCTCCGCGACGTAAACCCGATCCGAGTGGCGCTCGTAAGCAAGCACAATCCGAGAGCGATCAATGCCCACCAGACTGGCCAGTGTCTCAAACCTCTCCGGCGTCCATTCGCCGCAAAGTCCAGAGGTATAGCCAGCAAGCGCTATGCCAGTTGCGTCTATCCCGTCAAAGTGTCTGATGAAATCTATGTGCGTTTCCCCCTTCGTTTCAAAACGGACGACAGGTTTTTATACCATCACAACAGCGCCGTTCTTGAATTCATGTCTATATCCCTGCCCGCCTTGTTATGATAGCATTATAACATAACAGGTAGTTGAGGCATGAGGTTAAAAAGTCCACGACTTTTTTAAGCCGATCTCTACGGCTGCACCGGCCGGGCAAGAAATGATGGTAACATCAGTGTGACGATGGAAATACAAAACCCTTTATATTTGTAGATTTGGAGCTAGAACTTGACAATTATCCTGGGGGGGGGGGGTACAATCCATAAAATTTTTACTAAGGAGACTCTATTAATGAAAAAATTGTTTTACACCTTCCTCGTTTTCCTCTTTGCGTTAATGGTTGTGTCGTCGGCATATGCTGTGCAGAGCGACATGAAGTCGGACGTATATAATTCATACGTTTCTCTTGGTGATTTTACAGACGGCAAAACAGATTTCTCCAACGCCCGCTATTATGGAAATTTAGTATATGTCAATATACACAGCGCAGATTATAGCCCCATACCAGCCACGCAGGAATATATGGATCTCCGCGGCACGTTTACGATTAACAGCGGCGATTATATCTTCCTTCAGAACGGCAAAGTTGTTTCGGCCAAGGGCGGCACTACCTTTGAGCTTATTCCTGATATGAGTCTTGGCGATAGCGGTTTGACGTACACTCTAGGGAGCGGCGATAGGCAGGTTAAATTAATCTCCGGCCCTGACGGCGGACTCAATAGCGCTGATGTCAGCTGGACGTTCCCGGGTGATTATTCTTATTTAAGTCAAAGCAACGTAACTTTACGAACGTTCAAAACGACAGCCGAGCAGCTTACTTCTTGTATTCCATATGTTGAACTCACACTCAGCAATGATAATAGCACCGTAACGGGCTTCAAGTGGCGCTTAGTAAAATCCCCCGATTTAACTACGGCTATCAGTTTTGATCGCCCAATGAGCGTCAGACTTAGGAGCTATCACGAGAGCATTGCAAGTCAAAATTTCGACTGGCAGACAATTGACCAAGGGGTCACAGCTTCAGGAGATTGCACGCTCACAGCGGAAATTACTTCAGACGATATATATTATTTACGCGTAAGAATAATGGACGTACCCGAGAACAAAGAGTACGAGTGGCGATTCTATAACCCGGACTCCGAACGCTTTTTCTTATGGGTCAATCACCGCGCAGTTATTTCACTTGATAAAGACAAC
Organism: Synergistaceae bacterium; assembly: GCA_017450825.1. Lineage (GTDB taxonomy): Bacteria > Synergistota > Synergistia > Synergistales > Aminobacteriaceae > JAFUXM01. Next base: position 13,545 of record JAFSSV010000069.1, on the reverse strand, counting down.
AAACCCCACTACGAGACCGCGAAATTTTCATTACTTCACTTCGATACAAACGTTGAGCGACACCCGGTAGAAAGCGACGACTTCGCAACAACAGGGACAATTACCCTTCCGGCCTCCAGCAGAAATTATACTGTCGTTGAATATCGTAATCCCGATAAAGTTTTAGAGACTGTATCAGCAGGAACGAGCAAAACTTTCCCATTAACCCCCTATAAAGATGTCGTGTCGTTCAACCGCAGCAATATTGATCACATTATTTATAGCGGCGATGTTGATATCGAGTTCGGCGGCGGAGCTGAAACAGGCTTCAATAACAGAAATGTCAGCTTATATCTTCCGACTTTGGGCTGGAACAATGACACAATCACCCTTCCGGCATTCAAGAGCGTTAGACAGCAGCTTCAAACTTACGTCCCTTATATCGAACTCACCAGCTCGGACGGAAAATTAAAGGGAGTCAAAACAAGCTTTGTCCTTTCAAGCGACGTAACAAAGACAGGAAAGCCAGCAGATTTTTATGACTTCAGAATTTTAGTATGCGATAAAGATAATAACGAAATCGACGGCACAAGCTGGACGCAGGAAATTTCAGACGACGTTACCTTCTCGCCGGATATTTCTGCAAGCGAAGTAGACAGCATACGGGTACGCTACAGACGCGAAGAACCTTATCACTTATGGACGGCTCACCAATGGAATTTTTACGTAACCGGTGTAGCTTCAGAAGATTTTGTTCCCGTTACTCCGGATTCTTCTGATACTGATTCCGATGATTCCGGCGGAAGTTCCTCTACCGTTACCCCCGGCAGCTCCGGCGGCGGCTGTATGGTCGGCTCAAGCGCATTAGCCCTAGCGGCGCTCGGAATGTTCATAACCTTAAAGCGCTCAAAATAATTTAACAGGCTCACAAATTTCTTAGCAAAAGCACCTTAAAAAAATTCCCCCTGCACTAAACAGGGGGAGTTTTTATTTGCTGAAACTCTTGAAAGAAACCCCCTCCGCCTCACTTCGTTCGGCACCTCCCCAAGGGGAGGCTTTGGGGGATTAGTGCAGGGGGTTTTTTTTATTTTATGTAATTATTACTTCATGACCTTGACGGGTACGCCGCCCTTCTCACAGCTTTCTTTCGCGGCTATAGCAATCAAGACCGGCTGCAAACCGTCAAACGCTCCTACTAACGTCGGCTTGTCGTTCAGACAGGAGTCAACGAAGGCACGTTCTTCGGTTATGAATGCGTCATTGTAACGCTCAAGGAAGAACCATAACGGCTTCTCTTTAGTCACAGCGTCGGCTGTGTAAAGAGTCGTATTGTTCGGGGTTTCATTGTCGGCTGTGATACAACCCTTTGAACCGAAGACTTCAATACGCTGATCGTAACCGTATACGGCTTGGCGGCTGTTGTCGATTACGCCCAAGGCACCGTTGGCAAATTTCAAAGTTATTATACATGTGTCAACGTCACCGGCCTGTCCGATTTCAGGATTAACGAGGCAAGCTCCGAAGGCGCTGACCTCTTCGACTTCTGAACCCGATAAATATCTCACCATATCGAAATCATGAATGGTCATATCGACAAAAATTCCGCCCGAAACTTTTACATAACTCAAAGGAGGAGCTTCGGGGTCACGGCTCGTGACTTTCACGATCTGAACGTCACCGATCCCGCCGGCCTGTACTACTTCGTGAACGTGTTTGAAATTCCTGTCGAAGCGACGATTAAATCCAACCTGATATTTAACTCCGGCCTTCTTTACTTCTTCCAAGACAGCGCGGATTTTATCAAGGTCGTGATCAATCGGCTTTTCACAGAAAATATGCTTGCCTGCCTTGGCCGCTTCCATTGAAATCGGCGAATGCGTGTCTGTTGACGAACAAATAAATACAGCGTCAATCGTTTTGTCTTCAAGAATTTTATGATAGTCGTTAGTATAGACAGGTACGCCTAACTTTTCGGCTAATTCTTTTGCGGCTGGCTCGTAAACGTCCGAAATCGCGGCGAGTTCCGCGTCCGGTACGCTGTGAGCCAAGTTATTAGCGTGAAGCTTGCCAATGCGGCCAGCTCCGATTACGCCTATGCGAAGTTTTTTGCTCATGAAAAAAATTTTTCCTTTCTTAATTTATTATTTAGCCTCCCTTGCGCCCCCTGTTAAGGGGGAGAGGGCCACGAAGTGTTCGCCATCGGGTTATTTCACTACAAGAGGGGCTGCTTGCGGCGAGGGGATCCCTTACCACAACCCCCTCCGGCCCTTTGGGCCACCTCCCCAAAGGGAGGCTTTGCGACGAGGGGGGTATTTCAAAAAATTTTTTTTTAAACAACCCCTCCGGCCTCACTTCGATCGACCACCTCCCCTTTTTTAACCTCAACCCCTCCGCCTCACTTCGGTCGGCACCTCCCCTTACAGGGGAGGCAAGAGTGTAAAGGGAATAAAAGATGTCGAAGAACTCTCTTGCGCCCCGCCGTCCCTGTAAGGGAAGGGGGACCGCTTGCGGTGGAAGGGTTGGGGGAGAGGGCCGCTTGCGGCGAGGGGGTTATTTCACTACAAGAGGGGCTGCTTGCGGCGAGGGGATTCCTTACCACAACCCCCTCCGGCCCTTTGGGCCACCTCCCCAAGGGGAGGCAAGGTGTACTTTAATATTTCCTTGCCGCTTTCTCGTGTTCAACGTGAGCGGCCCATGCGGCGCGGTTAGCTTCAGTGCCTCCGACTTCGACAGAGCCGACTCTCCACCATGCGCCGTAACCTTCTGTCATTGACTTCGGCAAGACTTTAATATCAAACAAGACCGGAATATCTTTAATCTTCTTTGCGTCTGCTAACGCCTCTTCAAGTTCCTTCATTGTCCGGACGGTGTAAGCCTTAGCTCCGTATGCCCGAGCAATCGCGGCGAAGTCAACCGAAATAAATTTCCCGTCATGCTTGCCGGAATTTTCATTTCTGAATCTCAATTCAGTGCAGAGTGTCGCGTTGCCTTGAGCAGTCTGCAAATTATTTATGCAGCCGTAAGAAGCATTATCAAAGACAACAACGTTAATTTTCTTATGTTCCTGAACGGCCGTCAAGAATTCAGAGTGAAGCATAATGAAAGCTCCGTCGCCGACCATTGCATAAACTTCGTGATCTTCTCCGATAGCGAACTTGACTCCAAGAGCGCCGCTTACTTCGTAGCCCATGCAGGAATATCCGTATTCCATGTTGTAAGTATCCTGCGCCCTTGCCCGCCACATGCGCTGCATATCGCCGGGCAATGATCCCGAAGCTCCGATAACGCTGTCGCCCGCGTCAATTAATTTATTGACGGCGGCCAAGACTGTCGTTTGAGTCAAATTCGCGTTCACGTCTTCGGCATATTTGAAAGCTGATTTCGCGTTAGCGTCGTTGACTTCGGGAGTATAAGCCGGGCCGAACTCAATCGCCGCAAGCCTGTCATATTCTTTATTCCATTTTGAAATAGCCGCCTGAATTTCTCCGGCGTAAGCTGTCTTGTAACCTTCAAGCCCGGCCGATAATTTTTCAAGCGCGTCACGGGCATCAGCGATAACCGGAATAGCATTTAATTTAAACGCTTGGAATTCAGACACGTTGATATTTACGAATTTTGCTTCGTCTTTGAAAAGCCATTTTGAAGAGGTAGTGAAGTCCGTGTAGCGAGTCCCGACTCCGATAATTAAATCAGCGTCCTTGGCTATCTCGTTAGCTGACGAACAGCCTGTGACTCCGAGTCCGCCCAAGTTCAGCGGGTGATCCCATAATAAAGCACTCTTTCCGGCTTGAGTCTCGCCGAAGGGAATTTGATACTTTTCAGCGAATTTCTTGAAAGCCTCATGAGCTTCTGAATATCTAACACCGCCGCCGCAAATTAACATAGGCTTCTTAGAAGCTTTTATAGCCGCGACAGCTTGAGCGATTGCTATTTCAGTAGCGGGCCTTCGTTCAATGCGCCAGACTCTTTTCTCAAAGAACGAAGCAGGATAATCATATGCTTCGCCTTCGACATCTTGAGGCATTGCTATACAAACTGCTCCGGTATCAGCGGGATCAGTCAAGACTCTGAAGGCGCTGATCATTGCGCTCATTAACTGTTCGGGTCTTACAATGCGATCCCAATAACGGCAAACGGGCCTGTAAGCGTCATTAGTTGAAAGCGAAAGATCCGTGGGCTGTTCCATTTGCTGTAAGACCGGATCGGGCTGTCTGCAAGCGTAAACATCTCCCGGCAAAATCAAAATCGGAATATTATTCGCCGTTGCCGTTGCCGCGGCCGTAATCATGTTAGCAGCGCCCGGCCCTACCGAAGAAGTTACGGCCATTATCTGCTTGCGCTTCATGTGCTTGGCAAACGCTACAGCTACATGAGCCTGTCCCTGTTCGTTCTTGCCCTGATAGATTTCTAACCTGTGAGCTTCCTGTAACAAAGCCTGCCCGAGTCCAACGACATTACCATGACCCGGGAGCATGAAGACTCCCTTTACAAACGGCTGCTCCACGTTGTCGTAAGTTACGTACTGATTTTCTAAAAATCTTACGAGGGCTTGAGCCATTGTTAATCTAATCGTCTGCATTTTATTTTTTTTCCTCCGGTTTAAAAATATGTTCGTTTGCATCGGCTTTCCAGAGCCAAGAGTGTTCGGGATCGTCAATGCGGGTTTTTCGCCAGGGATTATCGGGTAAGTGTCTTATGCCCCATGTGTAGCACATTGCATAGCCGGGAGCAGCGCCTTGAGAATGGAAAGAATGATTAATAACCAAGCAGCCGTTATGCCCGGTCTGATAGACTTCACCGTTAGCAAAGCCCGCTCCGAATCCGTTGGGATAATCGAAACGGTAAAAATAAACTTCGGGCTGCGGGTGATGATGCGGAGGATAGCTTGACCATTTGCCCGGGTAATTTAAGACTTCGCCTAAAACCATATTGCTATAGGGCGCGGACTCGTAGTCAAAGAAAGTTTGAATCTCACGCTGCATACAGCCCATTAATTCCCCGTTGGAGCCGGCGTGCTGAACCATAATATCTTCGGGAGCATAGAGCCGGGCCGGGAAAGTTTTTTCGTTGTCGGTAAGCTGTACATAAATTTCAGCGTGATCGACAGCTTTAACTAAAACTTTTGTGCCTTTGCAGACGTGAAGACAATAAGCCGCGTAATGAAAAGTATCAGGGCGCGAGGCTTCTTTTTCTTGATTGTCGTAATTAAATTTAACTTTGCCGATCAATAAATCCAGAGCTAATTCCTTTTCGGCTTCGTCAAAAATATATTCGTCGCCCGGTTCCATTACCAACAGGCCCACGTCCATATTAGTAGCGCAATCGTTAAGGCCCATTGTTAAATAAGAATTATAGCCGCGCTTAACTTCTTTCTTGATATACATGATTTAAATTCCCGTATGTTCTTTAATATATTTTCTGGCTTTGATAGCGTATTCCAACGGGTTGGCCTTCGCGGGATCCTGTTCGGCCTCAACGAGCAGCCAGCCTTCGTAATGAGCTTCGCTTAATAACTTAAATACAGAATCAAAATCAACGCAGCCGTCCCCCGGAACAGTAAAAGCTCCTTCACGTACAGCCTTCAAGAAGCTCCAGCCTTCGGGCTTGACTCGTTTTACTACGTCGGCGCGCATATCTTTTAAATGAACATGACCGACTCGGGCAACATATTTTTTCAAGACAGTTAAAGGATCTTCGCCGGCGAAAGTAAAGTGTCCGGTGTCGTAGCAAAGATACACATGATCTTTATCAGTGTTGGCTAACATTTTATCCGTTTCAGCAGCAGTCTGAACTACTGTACCCATGTGATGATGATAGCAAAGCTTGAAGCCCTTTTCAGTTGCTATCTTGCCAAGACGGTTTAAGCCTGTGCAAAATCTTTCCCATTCGGACTCGTTCATTATGTGCTTTTTGTCTGCTAAGACCGGCGTATCTTTTTGGCCTTGAATCGAATAGCTTTGTTCAGAAACGTTAATGCGGTTAGCTCCAACTGCGGCCAAAAATTCAAGCTCTTTAGTAAAATCTGCTTCGACCTTCTCAATAGGCTCTGTAAGAATAAATGAAGAAAACCAACGCGAGGCGATTCTCATTCCGCGAAGGTCAAGTTCTCTTTTTAATTCAACGGGGTCTGAAGGATATTTATTTCCGATTTCGCAGCCTGTGAAACCTGCCAAGGCCATTTCGCTCACGATTTGCCTGAAAGTATTTTCAGCGCCAAGCTCGGGCATATCGTCATTGCACCAGCCGATCGGCGCAATTCCTAAGCAAACTTTATTTGAATCAAACATACTCATTTTTTTTATTTATTGCTCCCTTCGTTGTCATTATCTTTTTTTTCTTGGGCTTTCCATTTCTTCCAGCCGAAAAATAAAAGCGTCCCGCCAAAAATTACAAACAAAGCCCCGGCTATCAGGCTCATGACCGGATAATCTGTATTATTTTTAAAGAACATGGTGAGCAGATCGTCACCAAGATATAATAAATATCCTCCGGCTATAAACCATACGAGGCTCGTTGTCTTTTCAGGGTCGAACATTTTTTATAAATTAATCTTAACGGGCTTTCCCGTCTTCCATGCTTCAGTAGTAGCGTAGCCGATCGCCGTTGACTTTGTACCGTCATAAACGTTCACGCCGGGAGTCTTTTTATTTAATACGCAGTCTACAAACTCTTCCATTTCAGTTAAGTAAGCTTCTTCAAAACGTTCAGGGAAAGATCCTACGCATTCAGTGCAGACTCCGGCCGGGCCGTAGACGGTCGCAAGATTTTTTTCAGGGACTGCTGAAATTCTAATCGTGCCTTCAGTGCCGACGACTTCTGTTTCAACGTGATAACCATAAGGAGCAGTACGCCCTACGTGTACCATAGCCATTGCGCCGTTAGCGAATTTATAAACTGCTACGCCTGTTTCATCGTCGCCGGCTTCTTTGAATTCCGGGTGCTTGAAGGTCGAGCCAAGCGCATAAACTTCAGTAGCGTCACTGTTCAAAAACCACCGGCATAAATCAATATCATGAATAGCCATATCCAAGAAAATTCCGCCGGAGTTCTTAGCAAAACGAATAGCGCCCTGTACCGCGGCTTCGGGGTCAATGCCTGTAGCCTTAACAAGATAAGGAGTCCCGATTGCGCCTTTGTCAACTAAATTTTTTGCGTATAAATAAGACTTATCATAGCGGCGCATAAAGCCTAGCATGAAAGTTAATTCCGGATGTCTTTCGACAGCGGCTTCGGCCTGCTTGCACTGTGCAACGTCAACACCTAGAGGCTTTTCGGAGAAAACATGCTTGCCCGCGTCCAGCGCTGCTTCAATTTGCCAGCAATGTTCAGAAGAAGTTGTAACGATACACACAGCATCAATATCAGCCTTAGCTAACATTTCTTTATAGTCCGTGTAAACGTCAGTGACTCCGAGTTCGGACTTTGCGAATTCAAGTTCGGCTTCAACGATTGAACATGCCGCAGTAAGTTCAGCATTGGGAATTTTATAAGCTATGTTCTTAGCGTGGACTTTTCCCAAACGGCCAAGGCCAACGATACCGATTTTTAATTTCTTCAAAATTTTCTTGACCTCCTTTTAATATTTTAATAACCCCTCCGGCTTACTTCTTACCACAACCCCCTCTGGCCCTTTGGGCCACCTCTTTAACAAATTACCCCCTCCGCCTTCACTTCGTTCAGGCACCTCCCCAAGGGGAGGCTTTAGGTAGCAGGAATCTTAGCCTCCCTCGGGGGAGGGGAACCGCTTGCGGTGGTGGGGGTTATTTTTAAAAAGAGGGCCGCTTGCGGTGGTGGGGGTTATCCCTAAAAAAATTTTCTTTAATGCGCCTTTGCTGCTGCGGCGAGTCTTCTTCTCTTGGCTTCCATGCTTGCTCTTACAACGTCCATGAAGACCGCAAGAATAATCACGAGGCCCAATACAATATTCTGAACTGAAGAGTCAATCGAAAGAAGCGTAAAGCCGTTCCTCAAGACCGCAATAATCAAAGCGCCTATCATTGTTCCGATCATTGTTCCCTTGCCTCCGGTGAATGACGCGCCGCCTATGATACAGGCCGCTATAGCGTCAGTGTCGTAAGGCTGTGTTGCCATTGATCCGTTACAAATTCCCGAACGTCCTACAGAAAGAATTCCGCCAAGCGCCGCCATTATGCCCGACATTGTGTAGCAGAATGTCAAAACGTTAGCCGTATTGATTCCTGATAAGCGCGTCGCTTCCATGTTGCCGCCCGCGCAATAAATCGAACGGCCAAGTGCTGTACGGCTCAAGAAAATGTGCATAGCAATATAAAGTACAATGATTACCAAAAAGCTTACGGGGAATCCGCCGCCGAATGTTCCAATAGTTTGACGGCCAAGGAACTGGACTTCAATCGGGAATTTATTGATCATTTTATTTCCCGTTACAACAAGCGCAGCTCCCCATAACACGTTCTTCATTCCTAACGTAGAAACAAACGGGTGAGGCAAATGCAAACGCGTTAATAACGTTCCGTTTATGAAACCCATTAAAGCCCCGGCCAAAATCGCAACGATCATTAATAAATATCCGTTAGTGACTCCGCCCTCTTTCAAAGCTCCCATTAAGCAAGCGCAGAATATAGCGTTAGCTCCGACGCTCAAGTCAATGCCCGCTGTGATTAAGCAGAGCAGCATTCCCGTAGCAAGAAAGGCATTGAAGGCCGTTTGTTTAAGAATGCCCATGATGTTTCCGGGGCTGTAGAAATTTTTGTTAGCAAACGCAAGAAAAGCGCACATTAATACAAGTGCCAGCACCGTTCCAAGCTGGACACCGCCGCCCATTTTTTTATTCATCGTCTAAACTTCCTCCCCATGCAGCTTTCATAAGATCTTCCTGATTGAAGTGTTTACTTTCGCGATCAACTTCAGCCATTACTCGGCCGCCTCTCATAACGATAACGCGGTCACTCATTCCCAAAATCTCCGGCATTTCTGACGAAATCATGATGACGCATTTGCCTTTCTTTACTAGGTCATTCATGACGTTGTAGACTTCGACTTTTGCGCCTACGTCGATTCCTCGTGTGGGTTCGTCAAAGATATAAATATCTGCTTCAGCGTTCAGCCATTTTCCTATGACGACTTTCTGTTGATTTCCGCCCGATAGCTGTCCGACTATTTCATAAATCGAAGGCGTTTTGATTCGTAACGTTTCAATATGATCCTGTCCGGTCTTCTCGATTTTGTTTTCGTCAAGGAATAAGCCTTTAGAGTGTTGCTTGAAGCTTGATAAAATTAAATTCGTCCTGATAGTTTGAGCAAGTACCAAGCCTGAACCTTTGCGGTCTTCTGTTAGAAGGGCAATGCCTGCTTCGATAGCTTTCTTGGGACTCTTGATCTTGACTTCGCGCCCCTTGACGAAAATTCTTCCGCCGTCCAAGGGGTCTGCACCGAAGATAGCTCTTACTGTTTCAGTACGGCCCGCGCCGACAAGCCCCGACATTCCTAAAATCTGTCCGCCGTAAGCTTTAAAGCTCACGTGATTCAGAACGCCTCCGACCGTGAGATCTTTGACTTCCAAGAAGCATTCGCCTTTGACTCCGAATTCTTTAGGGAATTGATTATCAAGAGTACGGCCGACCATTGCTGTTATCAAACTGTCGTTAGTCCATTGGTCTATAGGCTTTGTGTCGATGTATTCGCCGTCACGAATTACAGTTACGCGGTCGCATAATTCAAAAAGCTCTTCGAGTTTGTGAGATACGAAGACTATTCCGACTCCACGTGATTTTAATTCGCGGCATGTTTTCATGAGCTGTTCGACTTCTTTTTCGCCTAATGAAGACGTTGGCTCGTCCATGATAATCATTTTGGCATCAATCAAAACTGCCTTGGCTATTTCGATCATCTGCTGAATTCCCATGCCAAAAGTTCCGGCGGCCTTCGTTGGATCAATATCCTGTCCAAGTGAAAGCATGACTTCTTTGGCCTTTTTGTGCATTGCATTATAGTCCAGAAGGCGGCTGTTTTTCTTTCTAATCCATTTATTAATAAAAATATTATCTGTAACGCTCAAGAGTTTTTCGATATTAAGCTCTTGATATACGCAAGCTATACCGGCAGCCGCGGACTCGTTGGGATTATGGAAGACTTTTTTTTGGCCGTTGACGTAAATTTCTCCTTCGTCAGCCTGATGAACGCCCGTCAAAACTTTTATTAAAGTTGACTTGCCTGCACCGTTTTCACCGATTAAACCAAGAATTTCCCCGGGCTTTACGGCCAACTGCATATGATTTAAAGCCACAACGCCCGGAAATCGCTTTGTCGCGTTTTTGAGTTCCACTACATACTCTGACATAAGTTACCTCGATTTCTTCCGGTCTCTAAAAAATAATTCATAATTCATAATCCATAAATCACTAAGACATACGAATTACGAATTATGAATTAAAAAAACTTTTAAGTTTCTACTACTATTAAATATATTAAGTAGCGAAAACTAAAAAGACTTAACTCTTCAAAAATTATTTCAAGTAGCCTTTTAACTGATCAAGGCGGGCCTGTGCTGTGTCAGGGCCTACAACGCTTGCGCCTGCGTCGATGAACTTGTCAAGTTTTTCGCCGTTAAGAGCGCGGACTACAGCGTCAACGGAGTTATAGCCCATTGCGTAGCCTTCCTGGCATACGGACATTGTTTCTTCACCGGCAAGAATTGAATTACAAGCGGACTGGATTCCGTCGAAGCCAAGGAAGACAGTATTTTTATAAGCGGCGTTTCCAGCAGCAGCGCGAGCGGCGGCCATAGCCATATCGTCATTATTAGCGCAGATTACTGCAATGCCTTCGGGGTGGTTCTGCATAATAGCTTCCATGCAAGCGACAGCCTGATTAGCTTCGGCGTTAGCGTACTGGATTTCGTTATAAAGGAAAGTACCGCCTTCGGACTCTACACCTGCCGCATAGCCTTTCATGCGGGCCTCGTTGGTTGAGTCACCCTGAACACCGGCGATCTCAATGCAGTAAATTTTGTCCCAGCCGCGTTCTTTTGCTAATTTTGCAGCAGCAGCTCCGCCAAGTTTGCCGGCGCTCTCGTTGCCTGTTCCAACAAATGAAAGAACTTCGGGAGCTTCGATATTAGTATCAACAGCTACGATCGGCTTCTTCTGTCCTGCAATCATGTTGGCAACCATATCAGCCTGTAACGGGGCGATAACATAGCCGTCAATGTCAGCGTTGTTCATATCAGTTTCGATCATGTTCTGCTGTTCGTCGTAAGCAGTTTCGGAAGTAGCGCCTTTTACCTGAACATGAATGTTCGGGTGATCCTTGCCGTAAGCCTGCGCTCCAGCGACAACGTAGCCCCAGTATTCAGAAGCCGTTGTCTTCAAGATAACGGAGATGTTGTACTCTTTTTCAGCAGCAAAACCAGTAGCAACAAGTGCCAGCATCATAATTACGGACAAAGCAATTACAAAAAACTTCTTCATTAAAACGTCGCTCCTTTGCGAATATTTTTTACGACAGGGCATTGAATCACAAAAGCCCTGTTGTGAGTACAAATTTACTTACAACCTTACTGTTATATTATTCTGTCGTAGGGCCCTAGACTGAATTTTATAATTTTTTGGAATGCAAGCAATGTTATCAAAAAAATTTCTAAAAATCAAACAAGTCTTAATCTCGTTCGACAGTGCCTTCCCATGTATCCATAGGTTTCTTTGCGCTGTGTTCATCGTACCAGTGAGTCGTTACGGTCTTGGCCCGCGTGTAGAATCTCACGCCGTCAAGTCCTAAGACGTGCTGATCGCCGAAGAACGAGTCTTTATTTCCTGAGAACGGGAAGTAAGCCGAAGGGACAGGAATTCCAACGTTAATTCCAACCATGCCGCCGTCTGTTCTCATTGCGAACTCACGGGCATAATAGCCGTTCTGTGTAAAGATTGAAGAACCGTTAGCGAAGGGGTTAGCGTTCATGATTTCGATTCCTTCTTCAAAAGTCTTGACGCGCTTGATACAAGTTACAGGCCCGAAGATTTCGCAATCTCCAACGCTCATTCCCGGCTTGACCTTATCAAGAATAGTCGGCCCTACGAAGTAGCCGCCTTCATAGCCCGGGACTTTGTAATTACGGCCGTCAAGAACTAACTCTGCTCCTTCGTCAACGCCCTTTTGAATCCAGTCGCAAACTTTTTTCATGTGACCGGCGCTTACTACGGGGCCAAGTTGAGTTTCTTCTTTGTAAGCACAGCCGACTTTAAGAGCTTGGGCTTTTTGTTTCAAGAGCGCTACGAATTTGTCTGCTATGCTTTCCTGAACGACAATAACAGGAAGAGCCATGCAGCGCATTCCGGCACAGCCGTAAGTAGAATTAATAATTGCGCTCGTTGCGCTTTCAAGATCAGCATCTTCAAGCAGTAAAGCATGGTTTTTGGCTTCGCATTGAGCTTGGACTCGCTTGCCGTGAGCAGCAGCTACTGAATAAATTTCTTTGCCTACTCCGGTTGTTCCTACGAAGGTTACGGCTTTAATGCGGGGGTCTTTTAATAGAAGATCAGCTTCTTTTCTTGAACATGTTACGAGATTGACGACTCCCTTGGGGAACTTTGCTTCTTCGTAGAAGAGTTCCATAATTCTCATAGCTGTTAAAGGAGTCTGTGAGCTTGCCTTGAGAACTACAGTATCACCGCAGGCGATTGCAAGAGGTACCATCCAGCCCCAAGGAATCATAGCAGGGAAATTCATTGGTACGATCCCGGCGACAACGCCAAGAGGGAAACGGTATGACGCTGTATCGAATCCTGTTGTAACCTGCATGGCGGCTTTGCCTTGCATTGTGTAAGGGATAGCGCAGGCAAGTTCAGTAGGTTCGATAGCTTTTCTAACATCGCCGCGGGCTTCGTTAAGATTTTTGCCAAGCTCTTTAGCACAAAGCACGGCCAACTCTTCCTCATGTTCAACAAGGACATCGCGCCACTTGAACATATACTGAACGCGCTTGCTCATTGAAAGGGTTGACCAAGTTTTGAAAGCTTCGGCTGCTGAAGCTATAGCTTCTTCGACTTCGGCCTGTGTGCAACATGGAACTTCAGCGATAGCTTCGCCAGTGCTGGAGTCGGTGATAGTCAAATACTTGTCAGTTTTTGAATCAAGCCATTGACCATCTACGCAATAACCTTTTCTAGTAATTGCCATGATAAAAGATTTTCCTGCCTTTCTTTATTAGAATAGAATAAAGCATGAGCCTTAGAAAAATTTTTTTGTTTGGATTTTTTACGGTAAGAAAATTATAAGGGCAAGAAAAAAATTATTCAATACAAAAAAAGACCTAGGGGGGATTGAGCGCATTCCTTCTTCCCCCTTCGGTTCCATTTATAGTAAAAGCACTTGAAAATAACCCCCTCGCCACTTCGTGGCCCTCTCCCCCAACCCTTCCACCGCAAGCGGTCCCCCTCCCCTTGGGGAGGTGGCCTGAAGGGCCGGAGGGGGTTGTAGTCAAAAAAGGGGAGGTGCCGAATGAAATGAAGTGGAGGGTTTTATTACTTTTAAGGTGCTTTTACTATAAAACTTTAAACTTTAATTTAAACCTTCGCGACCATTTCGCCGTAT
>JAFSSV010000068.1 GCA_017450825.1 Synergistaceae bacterium | reverse complement strand
CTCCCCCTTCACAAGGGGCGCAAGGATTTTTTCAGCCTAGCTGAATTGTAAATTAAAAAATTTTTTTAGAGTTTACAATCTAAACTAAGCCTGACCTTTAATAAAAAATTTCAGTCACGTTTCTGTCACGCGTGACATATGCGTGACAAATTTTTTGTTGCGCTATTGCCTCCCCTGTGTAAGGGGAGGTGCCGAATGAAATGAGGCGGAGGGGTTGTGGTTAGAAAAAAAGGAAAGTGAAAACGAAGAGAGGCCGGAGAGGTTATGGTTCAAACAAAAGGGTAGGTAGTGAAAGAAGGTCGGAGGTGGTCAAGTAAAAAAATGGAAGTTGCCCCGGAAGAAAAAGGGGCAAAAGAAAAAGAAAAGGGTTAGGAACAGCTGAAAAAATTATTTCTTGTAAGTCCCCGGCATGAAGAGCAGTAACACCGCAAATAATTCCAGCCTACCGGCCAACATACAGAACGAAAACAGCCACTTCACAAGTCCGGGAAGCCAAGCAAAATTTTCAACAGGGCCAAGCGCATTTAATCCCGGGCCTACGTTGCTCAAACAGGTCAAAACTCCCGTAAAGGCCGTAAGAACATCAATCCCGAACGCCGTAGTTATTAACGTACTCACTACGAAGATAAACATATACAAAACAAAAAAAGCTCCGGCAGAGTCCATTGTTCCACGCGGAATAGGCTTGCCGTTCATTCGCGCCGTAATAACCGCCCTAGGGTGCAGCAGCTTCCAGATCTCCGCTTTAAGCTGATGCCCAAGAATTAAAAATCTTGATACCTTACAGCCGCCTCCAGTCGATCCCCCAGATGCCCCTATAAACATTAAGAGAATAAAAATAAATTTTGTAATCTCAGGCCATAAATTATAATCTTCAACTATAAAGCCCGTCGTAGTTATAACGCTCACAACATGAAACAAGCTTTGCCTCACAATATATTCAACCCTGTCGAACTTCCCCGCAATAAAAAGCGCTAAAGAAATCGCGCCAGCCGATAAAAGAATTATAGTCACGTAGCTCCGGAACTCTTCGTCTTCAGTAAAGCCTCTGAAATTTTTTTGCAGCAATAAAAAATATAACGAAAAGTTCACTCCCGAAGCAAACATGAAAATTATTATGACCCATTGAATAAACGGACTCGTGAAATATGCAATGCTGTTATTCTTCGTTGAGAAACCTCCCGTCGCTATGGTCGAACAGGAATGAGCAAACGCATCAAAAAAACTCATGCCTCCAAAATATAAAAGTACCGTTTCAAAAAGCGTCAAGAATACATACACGCTCCATAATCTTATAGCCGTCTGATGTAAACGCGGCGTAACTTTTTCAGCCGTAACGCCGGGGACTTCGGCTTTATACATTTCCATTCCGGAGACTCCCAAGAAAGGCAAGACCGCAAGACTCAAGACTATTATTCCCATGCCGCCCATCCAGTGAGTCAAAGCCCTCCATAATAAAATTCCCCGGGATAAGCCTTCTATATTCGTGAAGATCGTTGCGCCCGTCGTAGTGAAGCCCGACATGGTTTCAAAAAAAGCATCTGTGTAGCTGGCCGCACCGCTGAACCAATAAGGCAACGCCCCCAGCGCCGACGCTGTAAGCCATGAAAAACCCGTTACGCCGACTCCTTCACGAATTCCCATTGAAAGATTCTCTGTGCCGGAACTGCTGTAAAGAATCCAGCTCAAAATTATTCCGGTCATCATTGACATAGATAAAGAGCTTATGTCGTGTCCCCAGTCATAAATCTCAAGAAGCAGCGGAGGAAGCATCGCAAAAGATACAACAAGACAAATTAATGACAAGACTCTTAATACAGTTTTGATTTTCATTTTGATTTTTTATTTGAGTTCTTTTAAATTTCAGCACCGAATAATTTTGCGGCCTCCGGCATCAAGGAAGTAAGAGCAAATAAAATTACCCTGTCGCCCGCAAGTATTTGAGTCGCTCCGGTAGGGACTAAAACTTTTTCGCCCCGGCCAAGCAAAGCTACTACGACTCCCTTTTGTAATTTTATTTGAGCTAGTGTCCTGCCTATCAGCTCGTTGTCGTCGTGCATTACCACTTCCAGCATTTCAGCGTTAATTCTTTCGATTATTGAAAAGGCTTTTGTGTGTCTAGGATAATGAACGACTCTTAAAATTAAATTCGCCAGCGCTTCATTAGGATCGACAATAGCATCAACCGGCATTGTCTTTGTAAGATCTTGATATTCTTTCCGCTTGACGATCGCTATAGTTTTTTTCGCTCCCATTACTTTTGCCATAGATGAATAAATTAAATTAAGTTCGTCCGAGTCTGTAGCGCATACGTAGCCGTCAGCTTCTTCGATCCCTTCGTCAATTAAGACCCGCTTGTCTACTCCGTCACAATTTAAGACAAGAGCTTCGCCGAGTTCTTCGGAAAGTTTTTCGCATCTTTCCGGGTCTTTTTCGATTAATCTCAAGCTTACATTCCCGAAATCTCTTTTAGCTGCTTGGGCAATTTGAGTCCCAAGCTTGCCGCCTCCGACTATAAATAATTTTCTAAGAGCGACTTTATGTGAAGACTGAAAAATTTCTTGCAGCTTGGCCGCGCTTTGTTTGTAAGTTACAACGTAACAAATATCTCCGGCTTCCAAGACCGTAAAACCGTTAGGGACTCCTGCGACTCCGTTTGGGTGTTCAACGTGAACGAAGACGGCGATTAAATCCGGGTAAGCAGTTCTTAAATCTTTCAGCGCCATATTAATAAGCGGCGAGTCATCGGCAATTTTCAGCGCGTAAATCGCCGCCCGCCCGTCAAGCAATTCGGCCGCGTGTAAAGCCGAACTTACTTCCAGCAAGCCAATAATCTCACGAGCTATCGAACGTTCCGGGGAGATCATGAGATCTATTCCAAGCTTCTTTCCCCAGTCTGCGCTGTCAGTAAACTCTAAATTTCTTGCCCTTGAAATTACGCTAGGGACTCCGGCGCTGTGAGCTATCCAGCATGAAAGCATATTAACTTCGTCACGGTTTGTACAGGCTATTAATAAATCAATATTTCCGGCGGGAACGACTCCGGCTTGCGCAAGAATTTGAGGCCGGGCACCGTTGCCGCGTATAACTTGAACGTCAAGCTGTTCGGCGGCGCTTGTAGCTTGGGCTTCGTCTTTCTCAACGAGATAGATATTATGTCCTTCGCCTGAAAGAGTCTTTGCTACGCTCCGGCCTACTTCTCCTGCTCCTACTATTACAATGTTCAAATTTGAAAGGCTCCTTTATATAAAATTAAAGAGGGTATGCTTTAAGCATGAACCCTCTTCTCTTGTTTGTTTTTTTAAGGTAAGCTAAAAATCTGCTGCTTATAATCTAAAGTTTAGATCTTATTGCAGGAGACCTATACCTACGACAGCTTAGCTACGTTGGCCGCCTGCGGCCCTTTCTCCCCGTTGACGATGTCAAAGGAAACTTTCTGTCCCTCATTGAGAGTCTTGAAGCCCTCGCCCTGAATTGCGCTGAAATGAACAAAGACATCTTTGCCGTCGTCTACGGTAATAAAACCGTAACCTTTGCTCTCGTTAAACCACTTTACGGTACCCTGTGCCATAAAAAAAAGCCTCCTGAATAAATTAATAATGATGATAATGAATAAAAAAATTTGCACGCCCCTTAGGCGCACGGTAGAAAGTATACAGGCTTACTTGATTTATATCAAGTCTTATTTTTGATTTATTACACGTCAAGATTTTTAACTTCGTGAGCGTTGGCAATAATGAATTCCCTTCGCGGTTCGACCTTGTCGCCCATGAGAATATCGAAATACTCATCAGCAAGAAAATTATCATCAAGCTCAACTTTCTTTAAAATTCTGTTGGACGGATCCATTGTAGTTTCCCAAAGCTGTTCGGGATTCATTTCTCCGAGTCCTTTGTAACGCTGTACGCTTACCTTTGAAGGATCGGGGGCTTTGTCTACATGCTGGCGTAATTCCTTATCCGTGTAGCAGTAATTAATTTCCTTGCCGTACTGAACACGATAGAGCGGAGGCTGTGCAAGATATAAATATCCGTGAGATAAAAGCTCGGGCATATGTCTATAAAAGAAAGTCAAAAGCAGCGTGCTTATGTGCGCTCCGTCAACGTCAGCATCGGTCATGATAATAATTTTATGATAGCGAAGCTTGCTTGCGTCGAACTCGTTGCCAATGCCGCAGCCTAAGGCCGTAATGATCGTTTGAATTTCCCGGTTGGCTAACATTTTATCCAAGTGGGCTTTCTCAACGTTTAAAATTTTTCCGCGTAAAGGAAGTATCGCTTGGAATTTTCTGTCGCGTCCCTGTTTAGCTGAACCGCCGGCGCTGTCGCCTTCGACTATATAAAGCTCCGTATCTTCGGCGTGTTTAGAAGAACAGTCTGCTAATTTTCCCGGAAGACTCATTCCGGACATAGCGCCCTTGCGAACTAACTCACGGGCTTTTTTAGCGGCTTCCCTTGCCCGTCTTGCCCTGATTGCCTTTTCTACTATAGGCTTAACTATTTCCGGGCGGTCTTCAAATGCCGCGATAAGTCCTTCATATATAAAACTGTCTACGGCTCCTCGTACTTCGCTGTTGCCGAGCTTGGTTTTAGTCTGGCCTTCAAATTGCGGCTCGCTTAGTCTTACGGATAAGACGCAGCTCAAGCCTTCTTTCAAGTCATCACCGGAAAGATTTTCTTCTTTGTCCTTTAAAATTTTTCCTGTTCTTGCGGCTTCGTTGATTGCGCGGGTAAGAGCAGTACGGAGTCCGACCAAGTGAGTTCCGCCTTCGATCGTGTGAATTAAATTCGCGTAAGTGTACATATGTTCCTGATAGCTGTCGTTATATTCAAAGCCAACATCAATAGAAATATTATCGCGAGTGCCTGAAAGGACGACAGGATTTTCAAACAAAGCTGTACGGTCACGGTCGATATATTTTACGAAGGCACCTATCCCGCCCTTGAAAAAATATTCGCGGCTTTCGTCTGTCCGTTCGTCATGAACAGAAATTTTTAAGCCCGGGTTTAAAAATGCCAGCTCTTTGAATCTGCTTTTAAGAGTATCTAAAGAGTGATGAACGTCCTCAAAGATTTCTTTATCGGGTAAGTATTCAATGCGTGTGCCTTGCCAGTTTGCGGGTACTCCCCTTGAGAGTTCGCTTACAGGTACACCGCGCTCGAACCTCTGGGACTTCTCTATGCCGTCTCTTGCAATCGTAACGACAAGCCATTCTGACAGGGCATTGACTACAGAGACTCCGACACCGTGAAGACCGCCTGAAACCTTGTAGGCTCCGTCACCGAATTTTCCGCCTGCATGTAAGACAGTCAAGACAACTTCACTCGTTGGCCTGCCGTTATATGGGTGAGGGTCTGTAGGAATTCCCCTGCCGTTATCCTGGACGGTGATGCTTTCGTCCTTGTGAATTATTATATTTATCCTGTCGCAGTAGCCGGCCATTGCCTCATCGACTGCGTTATCTACGACTTCATACACTAAATGATGAAGGCCGCGTTCACCTGTATCGCCTATGTACATCCCGGGGCGTTTGCGGACTGCTTCGAGACCTTCTAGGACTTTTATGCTGTCTGCACTGTAATCCTGTGTTGAATTAATATTTTCTGACATGAGAGATAAATCTTTTTCTCCTTCATTCACTAATTAATTATTCAGCAAGAATTATAGCATGTGTTATCATTGCAATAATCGTGATTTATTATTATTAAGATTAGGGATCGGAGAGTGATTTACTTTGCACATAACACGAACACGTGTCAGATACGGTGAGACTGACAAAATGGGAGTCGCCTACTACGGACGCTACATGGACTGGTTCGAGATGGGACGCAGCGACTTATGCAGGGCCAACGGTAAGAGCTTCTCACTCTGGGAGGAGGAGGGGATTTTGCTTCCTGTTGTTGAGGCTCATTGCAGATACAAGTCCTCGCTTTACTATGACGAAGAGATTGACATCGAGACCAGCATAACGAAGCTCACGAAGATAAGCGTAGTCTTCACGTGCAGAATCTTTCATGCAGGGACAAGCAAGCTTGCTGCCGAGGGTTACACAAAGCACGCATTCACCTCACATGACGGGAAATTACTACGTGAGGGCAATCCCCTTGAACGATGGCTGAGTAACTTTTTGGAAGAGAGCAGATAATCTTACAGCAAGCAACTGCAGTTAAAAAAAGCTGCCGTATCCTCACTAAGCTGATTGTGAGTCAGGCAGCCGTTTTGTCTTACTGTTACTGTCTCTTATTCAAGACTGTGAACAACGCCAGCATTAATGCCCCTGATGCGAATAATCCAGAGTCGCAGCCTCCTGATGAAGACCCCAGCAAGCTGTCAACTGTTCCGTCGTCTTTTTTGTCGTCGCCTTCATCTTTTTGTTCTTGGCCCTTGTCATCTTCGCCCTTGCTTTCATTCTTGGCCGTCCCAGTCAGGACCAGTGGAGCGTACGAGCCGCTTGAGAACTCTGCTGCAGCGTAGATGTTATTTGCGTCAAGAGTCGTTATCTGTGTTGTGCCGTCAGAGTTAAAGAATTTCGCGCCCCTGTCCTCGTTAGTGTCGGGACTTGAGGAGAACCTCACGAACTTATGACTTGCTCCTGCAACTTCAGCACCTTTCATTGGGTAGAAGTGTAAGGGCATTCGGTTGGCAAGCTCTGCAATAACGTTGAAGATAATTATTATGGGCTTGTCAGTCTCAAGGGTAAAGGCCGGCAGAACGCAGACAAGTTCCGCGCTTTCCAAGTCTCCTGAGATCGTGTTGAAGTGCCTCCTGTTGACTGCAACGTTGTTGTTGAACTTCGTGAACTTTCCTGAACTCAATAGGTCATAGAACGAGAAGACTTCGTAATCACCGCCGAATAATTTAGCGATTGAGTCCTTAACTGACTGGTCAATCTTCTGGTCAGAGTAGTCACTGTACTGCGAGTCCTCGTCAGGTGTCTTGTCGGGCGAGTCTATGGCCGGTGCTTTATCCGGTGAATCAATCACAGGGGGAGTCTTGTCAGGAGAGTCTATAACTGGGGGCTCCTTATCCGGTGAGTCAACCACAGGGGGAGTCTTGTCAGGCGAGTCAATCACAGGCGGCTCCTTATCTGGTGAGTCAACGCCGGGCTTCTCCTCCGGTGCTTCAGGTTCTTTAGGAGTCTCCGGTGCTTTCTCTGATCTCTTCAGGCCAAGATACAGGCTGTATGTTGTGAAGTCCCCGCCTTCTGTGTTCTTTAGCGGAACTGTGAGAATGAAGTCCCTCGTGTTATTGTCAATGGTGTTGAATGTCTTCCCGTCAGCAGCTAATAGTTTTCCGGCTGATGAAGTGTTTGCAGAAGCCCTCACCATCCCTGCGGAGAGTACTTTCGGAGATTTTGCGGATTTGGCGGAGACCCTTGCGAGTGAAGCTGCTTGTGCCTCAGACTCATTAACGGGGTAAATTACAAGGTCAGCTGACCCCGCGCCTTCGAGATTATCATAGAGTTCATCAGGAAGGGTAATCTGCACTGCGTAAGTTCCTGAGTCAGTAACGTTGAGCTGCTTGAAGCGTCCTACAAATTCTGCCTCATCGCCTGTAATACTTTCTATGACTTCTGGTTTAGGCTGGGACTCATCGCCGACCTCCTCACGCTCTACAGGGATAATGTTGGAGTCACCGAGGGAGTTTGTGATGTTGCTCTCTACGCTGTTGAAGTCATCGCCGAGTGCAGTCATTGGGCTTAACGGCGGGAAGTTATCGATTAGCCAGTTATACGTGAGATGTTTATTTGCGTCAAGATGGCTGTTCGTTTTGCCTTCGTCTACAGCAATCCAGTCACTAAAATCCTGCCATGTAGGGCCGACCTCAGGGTAAACACTTACAGCAGCTGTGACTCTGAGAGCATATTCTCCCATTTTTATAGGCTGGTCTAATTTCCATGAGTGACTGTTGTAATATTCGCCATTGCCTCCTCCTTTTTCGTCACCCAGATCGTTGCGCCACACATCGGTCGTTCCGTCTTCACCCCAAACTGTCAGCCCTAAACTTATAGGCGAGAAGTGCTCAGGCGTAACAAAATGACTGCTGTCCAAATCAGGAGATTTAACGAAACCGTATTTTATCTCTGTAATATAATTATCAGCCGAAATTATTTCTATATATGGAATATAGCCGCTTGAAGAGAGCATTTCGTTCTTTGTCATATATTCAGGGTATTTTGCAGTGCCGTTAATCCACTTGTTGGCCTCACCGGGGAAGTTCCAGCTTACAGTCTGACCGTTAAGGGTTCCTGACTCGTCCATGAAGTTCACGCCCCTTGTTGAGTATGCGTCATTGATATAAGTGAAATGGACTTTGCGGTAACCAGGCACAAAATACTGAAACTCGAAGGTGGGGTTCAACAATGAAGTCCTGGAGAAAAGCGTATAGGTCTTTGGGCCTGAAACGTCCTCCAGTTTATATTCGTCAACGTCTCGAAGCCAGTAATTTCCACCGCCGACCGTCATTGTTGCCTTACCTGTTGCAGCTAAGATTTCGGGTGTAAACGTCTGGTATATTGTGAGACCTACGAAAGAACCTGCGTATTGAGTGTACTTGTAATCGGGCTTGCCGTTCTTTAGGGGAATGTGAAAACTATATGAATTAGCAAACTGTACGGGGTTTGTGCCGTCATTTTCCCAAGCATCCGTATTGGGGATAAAATACCATTGATAGCATTCGTCCTTTTTCTCGCCTTTATAGTATCTCAGTATAGTTTGGCTCGGTATGTCAAAAGTGCCGCTCTCAAATGTTACTTCACCTGAAAGAACTGTACCCTTTGGAAGAGTCACAGGCTTCCCGATGCCGAAATAGTAGCCTTCTTCCTCAGAGCCATTAATATTATTAAAGCTGCCGATTATCTCAAGGGTTATATCAGCGTCAGTGCTTACTGCCTTGCTGATGTCCGAAGATTTCACGAAACGCCACCTGAAGCCCTCGATCTTAATCCAGCCCTCCCCGTAGCCTTCTGCCTGACCGCCAAAATATTCGATATAGGGCACAATGTCGTCAAGCTGCTCGCTCGTTGTCTTGAAAGCCGGAACCGTTGCAGTGCCTCCTGCCAGTGGGTCATAAGCAGGCCAAGTTACTGTCGCTCCGTTAAGTCCTCCGTCAGCCTCAGACATGAAGTGCACCCAGTCGCCTTCTTCATTAGTGGCTGTGTAGCCGGGCTTGATGTAACCCGTTCTCTGGTAGCCCATTGTAGTCCTTGTGAGGGTGTTAGTGTTGGCAATCTCGAAGGTCTTTGAAGTCCCTTTAGCAACTTGTTCGACTACGCTGCCGGTGAAGTAAGAGTAATTGCCGCCGCTAATCGTGAGCAGTGGAATAGACTCGCGCTCATTAATATTAATCCACGGCAATTCTTGTAAACCGTCATCAACAACTTCGAGGTCAACGTTCAAAAACTTTGCAGTTTTAAAATCAGTCGATAAGTAATTATCAGCCCCTATAGTGTTATTGACTTTGACGTAACTGCTATGCACGGACCACAGACGAGGCTGGGCAAGTGCAGGTGAACTAATAAAGAGGAATAAAGTGAGGAAGATAAAAAATTTCTTAGACAAAACAATCAGCTCCCTATTATATAAAGTAAGTTATTGGGCTATTTTACCATCGATAAGTACCTCCCTTCCATCGTAGAAATACTGATTTGATTATGCATAACAAAAAATCCCTGCCGTTACTGACAGGGAAAAATTTACTTATTCGGCAGCTGCAGCCTCTGGTATGAAAATATTCCCGCCTGATTCCTGCTCGTCATCTTTCCAGACAATGG
>JAFSSV010000067.1 GCA_017450825.1 Synergistaceae bacterium | reverse complement strand
TTAAGACCATGGAAGCGTGACATAGGCATTCATGTTTTTCACATGTCCAAGAAGATCGGGGAAATGAGTCGCGGCGAAAAAAATTTTGTACATTGCTGCGTATTGATTGCGATTTTTTCTTTCTGTTTTAGATTTTTGACGGTCGAGAAATTTATGAGCTTCTTTAAAATTTTATGGAGCAATCTTTAAAGAGCACCCCTTCGCCGTAAGCTGACCCTCTCCACTTTAACAGGGGCATAGGGCTTGAATGGTGACGCGAGCCAAAGCGTGTTATTTTTTCCAGAGCAAAGCTAGCGCCCTTCAGACTAAAAGAGTTGTCAGCATAATTAAATTTATACTTTCAAAAATAAAAAAAACGACCCAAAAGGTCGCATTGTTAAATCATGCAAGCGTCCGGAGATGCGCCGGACCCTCGTTAAAAAATAACGTGTTCTCCTTCGTAAACTACTACTTGCAGTTTTTATAATTGTACCATATATGACGTACTTGTTTTATTAATTTCAATTTTTCAGAATTTGTCATTCTAATTTTTTTTCGGCCGCACAAAAAAATTGCAGGCACTGAAAAATTTTAAAGTTCTTGTAGCTGATAAAGTAGCTGATAAAAATTTTTTTCTTGGGAATTTTGGTAAGTTCGTTTATGTTATTTTATCACAAAAAATTTTTTTTGCGTATATAGCAAGCACAGTTTATTTTTTATAAACCCCCTCCGTTTTGCTTCGCTCACCACCTCCACCTTTTTTGACGACACCCCCCTCCGGCCCTTCAGGCCACCTCCCCTTTTAAAAACAACCCCTCCGGCCTCACTTCATTCGTCCACCTCCCCTTCCAGGGGAGGCAAGGGGTAGAGGAATAAAAGATGTCGAAGAACTCTCTCGTCCCCCCTGAAAGGGGGGATGTCAACTTGTTGACAGGGGGGTTACTTTCCAAGAGGGCCTTGCTGGCGAGGGGGTTATAGTTTTTTTATTGTGCTTAGTGTATCTCTGATATAATAAAAAAAATTCTTAGCCGGAGTCGTCCCGCCGTAAAGCTCATAACTTTACAATTTGAAGGGCCGGTGCTAAACTCAAAAGGCTTTTAAAATAAATCATTTAAATTTTTAAGGAGAGTTTACTAAATTGGCAACACGTAGAGAGCCTCGATTTAAATTATGCCGTCATTTGGGCGTGAACGTTTGCGGACACCCCAAGGCATTAAAACGTACAGACAACAAAAAGAACGCCGCCGCAGCCGCTGCACGCACAGGCCAGAAAGTTTCACAGTACGGCCTTCAGTTAATGGAAAAACAGAAAATTAAAGCCTATTATGGAATTCTTGAAAGACAGTTCGCCCGCTATTTCGATCTCGCTAAGAAAAGCAACGAAATGACAGGCGTCGCCCTTCTCAAAGCCCTTGAGTGCAGACTTGATAATCTCGTTTACAGAACAGGCTTCGCCCGTTCAATCCGTCAAGCCCGCCAGCTCGTAAGCCATGGACATATTTTAGTCAACGGCAATAAAGTTGACATTCCGTCCTACGGCGTGAAGGTCGATGACGTTATCAGCCTCAAAGAAAAAACTCGTACAAATCCATTAGTCGAAAATAATTTTAACGGCTTCGTCTCTTTCAACGTTCCTTATCTTGAAAAAGACAAAGCACAGTTCAGCGCAAAATTAATCCGCGAACCAATGCGCGAAGAACTCCCAATCGAAGTAAATGAAATTCTGGCGGTCGAGTTGTACTCGAAATAGCTTAGAATAAAAAAATAAATTTTTTTTGCTCTTATCAAGAGAGGTGGAGGGACCGACCCTGTGAAGCCCGGCAACCTGTTTGAATCAGGTGCCAATATCGGCAGCAGTAACGCTGAATGATGAGAGAGAGATTATTAAAGCAGAAAAATTTTTGCGTACTCTCTTGATTATTCAGGGGAGTACGTTTTTTATATTCAAAAGGAGGTTAGCTTCAATGTCAGACAGCTTTATTTTTTCTTCAGAGTCCGTAACTGAGGGACACCCCGACAAAGTAGCCGATCAAATTTCTGACGGGGTACTTGACGCAATTTTAAAAGACGATCCCAACGGGCGGGTCGCTTGTGAAGTTCTAGTCTCTACAGGGCTTGTAGTCGTTGCCGGTGAGATCAGCACAAAAACTTATGTTGATATTCCCAAGATCGCCCGCGAAACTGTCAAAGGCATAGGCTACACGCGAGCCAAGTACGGCTTCGACGGCGACACATGCGCGGTACTCACGGCTATCGACGAACAGTCCGGCGATATTGCTCAGGGAGTCGATAACGCTATCGAAGTACGCGACGACTCGTCACTAAGTGAACATGACATAGCAAAGACCGGCGCAGGAGATCAGGGCATGATGTTCGGCTACGCTACCAACGAGACAAAAGAATTTATGCCGATGCCTATCGCTCTTGCTCACGCCCTTTCAAGACAGCTTACACGGGTAAGAAAAGACGGAACTATCTCTTATTTAAGACCAGACGGAAAGACTCAAGTATCTTTGCGTTATGAAAATAGACGCGCCGTTCACGCTGATACTATCGTGGTATCTGCTCAACATCACCCCGAGGCAAGTTTGAGTCAAATTCGTGCTGATATTATTGAGCATGTCATTAAGCCAATCGTCCCGGAAAATTTAATCGACAAAGACACAAGAATTTTTGTCAACCCTACAGGACGATTCGTCAAGGGAGGCCCTATGGCTGACTCGGGTTTAACCGGCCGTAAAATTATCGTTGACACTTACGGAGGCTGGGTACCTCACGGAGGCGGAGCTTTCTCAGGGAAAGATCCGACTAAAGTCGACCGCAGCGGCGCATACATGACACGCTACGCCGCAAAAAATATCGTTGCCTCCGGAATAGCTGACGAGTGTCAAATTCAAGTCGCTTATGCAATCGGAGTCGCCGAGCCTGTGTCGCTTAACGTTAATACTTTTGGAACCGGAAAGATAAGCGACGAAAAAATTTCAAAATTACTTCGTGAGTTCTTCGACTTCAGACCCGCCGCGATAATTCGTGACTTAGATTTAAGACGGCCGCAGTATAAACCTCTTGCGGCTTATGGTCACATGGGACGCATAGACCTTCCGGAGCTTCCGGGCTGGGAGAAAATCGACAGAGCCAACGAGCTGAAAACTGCCGCCGGAATTTAAGCCCGAAATGATATAATAAGCTCAAATAATTTTCAAAGACTTCAGGAGGTGTCATTTCAATGGACATTCGTTTTGTACAGCGCGGCGCAGAAATTGACGACAAGCTTCGAGAATACATGGAGAAAAAAATTTCCAAGCTGGAAAAATTTTTTAAGCGTATTTTGAACTGTCAGATCGTTGTTACTCATCACAAAGGCAGCTTCAACGTCGAAACTACAGCTAATGCCAACGGCGTAATTCTTCGCGCTGAAGAAGATGCCCTTGAGCCACGCAAAGCTTTTGATCAGTCGCTTAAAAATCCTGAGCGCCGTATCAAAAAATATAATTCCTATCTCAAAGACAGGGCACAACTTGGAGCGGGCGAAGATTTTTCCTTCAGCCTTGAAGATAACACCGAGGCCGAACACGCTTCAGCCGCCGTTATCGACAAAGTCAAGAAGGTCGAAGTTCACCCAATGGAGCCTGCCGAAGCTATTATGCAAATGGAGCTTGTCGGGCACGCGTTCTTTATGTTCCAGAACGCTGACACAGGAGAAATCAACGTAGTATACAAACGCGGGGAAGACAGCTACGGCTTACTCGAACCCGTCAAATAAATTTGCTCTTTCCTTTTACCATTTATACCTACCCCAAAAATTCTCTCTCCTTAAAATTTTTTAAGGGGAGAGAATTTTTTTTAGGGGAAGTTACTTGGCCGCAAGCTTGGCCTTGGGAAAGATAACCCCCTCCGCCTCATTTCATAAGACACCTCTCCTTTATTTAAAAAGCAACCCCTCCGCCCTTGCTTCGTTCGGCATCTCCCCCTTTTTAATAACAACCCCCTCCGGCCTTTGGCCACCTCCCCAAGGGGAGGCTTTGTGTAAAAGGAATAAGAGCCTCCTTCGGAGGGAGCGTAACCTAAAAAATTCACGACTTAATCATGAAAATCAAAATTTCTTATTTATAATCAATGTTAAAAATCTAATGATATTATTGCGGATAGAAATTCAGTTATCTCATCTTAACTTGAATATACCCCGTTCCTAATTATACGTATCATTTTTATCAAAATTCGTTATATAATGTAAATTTACTACTAATTTTATTAATAGAGGATTAAATTAAGAAATGAAAAAAGAAATTCAGCCGAAAGATACAACAAGAGCAACAGCGTATAAACTTTGGATAAAAGCCCCTAATCCCATGGTAACATTTTTCAAAAAAATTGATGTTACTAATTTGATTAAAATCAGCAGAAAACATCATTTGAAATTCAATATGTTGCTTGATTATTGCATTGGAAAAGCTGCGGTTTCTATCAAAGAATTTTATATTTTACCTGTA
>JAFSSV010000007.1 GCA_017450825.1 Synergistaceae bacterium | reverse complement strand
TTTAGCATAATGAAAGGTTCTAAGTGTTATAATAAATTAAATCGTCCGGGAGAGCGCGGACGAAATAAAAAAATTGTCGGCTGAGGTTTGCGGCCTCAACCAACAAGATTAATCAGAAATAACGATTGAAAAGCTGCTCACCTTTTTATTGAACGAATGAGAGCAGCGATCGCCTGAATTAATTGGGCAATAGCTTTAAGGAACTCAGTCCACTCTTTCATCGTTCTCACCCCTTTCAAGCGGGGGAAGTTTTTTCAGCGACAACCCCCCGCTTAGAATTGCCGGGGGCTCTCCTAATTCATTAATAATTCCATGAACTGAAAATTATTTTAGCATAACGGGAATTCCTCCGGCGTTCTTCTTTCTCCTTTTAAAACAACCTTCTCCTCTGCTTTTGTTTTGGCTAACATCCCTTACTTTTGAACTACAACCCCTCCGGCCCTTCAGGCCACCTCCCCTTTCAGGGGAGGCAAGGTGTCGCAAAAATAGAATATCTTGAAGAACTCTCTTGCGCCCCCTGTTAAGGGGGAGAGGGCCAGCTTGCTGGCGAGGGGGTTATTTAAAAAAAAGGAGAGGGGCGCTTGCTGACATGGTGGTTGCTTTAAAAAAAGTCCAATGCACTGGCAGGAGGCTTATTCTTGAAACCCCTTGCGGAATTTCTCACGCATGTTAAAATTTCATTCGCGTTTACACGTCTAAA
Source organism: Synergistaceae bacterium (assembly GCA_017450825.1). Taxonomy (GTDB): domain Bacteria; phylum Synergistota; class Synergistia; order Synergistales; family Aminobacteriaceae; genus JAFUXM01. The sequence continues at coordinate 12,889 of JAFSSV010000007.1, read as the reverse complement.
TAAAAGCTCTTGGCTATGAACACAGCTTGCTGCAGCCGTGCCCTTGGCCTTGAAGCGATAAAAATTTCAGGAGGTTTCTAATGATCCAGAAAGAAAAAAAACAAGCAGTCATTGCCGAGTATCGTACTCATGATACTGATACAGGCTCCCCCGAAGTTCAGATCGCCGTTCTCACCGAACGGATCCGCGAACTCACAGAACATCTGAAAGTCCATAAGAAGGACTTTCATTCAAGACGCGGCCTTCTTAAAATGGTAGGCTCAAGGCGCAGACTCCTTCGTTACTTAATGAACAAGGACTTCAACAGATACCGCGACCTTATTGAGCGTCTTGGATTAAGACACTAAACACACGAAAGGATCTTTTAACATGAAGAAGAACATTCATCCGGAATATCAGGAATGCAAAGTCACCTGCGCTTGCGGAAATACTTTCATGACCCGTTCAACTATGAAAGAAATCCGCGTCGGAGTTTGCTCCGCTTGCCATCCGTTCTACTCCGGCAAGAAGGGTAGAGTCTTAACTGAAGCCGGCCGCCTTGAGAAATTCCAGAAGAAATATCAGGGCATTAACTACGGCCAGAAAACTGAAGTATAAGAATCAAATACAAGCAAGAAAAAAGGCCCTCCCCCTTTTGAAGGGGGCTTTTTTATTATCATGAACGTATTTTTATTAGCTCACACTCCCGAACCCGATGCACTAGTCGCCGCCGCCGCAAAAATCTGTTACAGAGATATAACGGCCGGTGAATTGTTGAAGGGCGAAGAGAAAAATTTATCGCGAGAACTTATCGCCGACTTGTTCAAGAGCGGGCATCTTTCAACGTTTGAACACGTAAGTTTTACTTTTGCGATTGACGGCTTGAGCCGCGTCGCCTCACATCAGTTAGTAAGACACAGGCTCGCAAGCTTCAGCCAGCAGAGTCAACGCTATGTGAAAATGAAATACGACCCCGAGGCCGTTATAATTCCTGACGCAATAAAAAATAATCCAGAGGCCGAAAAAATTTTTACCGAGGCCGTAAAAAAATCTCAAGAAGCTTACAAGAATTTAATTGAGCTTGGCATTGCCAAAGAGGACGCAAGATTTATTCTTCCTCACGGTCACTCTACACGGCTCGTCTTGACTATGAACGCAAGAGAACTTCATCACTTCTTCAGCTTGAGGCTTTGCCGCCGCGCTCAATGGGAAATTCACGAGCTGGCCCGGCAAATGTTAGCGCTGTGTCGTGAGAAGGCTCCCGTCCTGTTCGAGAAGGCCGGCCCGGCTTGCATATTCGGAAAATGTAACGAGGCCCGCTCCTGCGGAAGACCTTACAAAAATATGGAGGACTTATTATTTGATTAAGAGATTGAATTTATTTTTCATATTGCTTTTAAATTTGTTCGGGCTTGCTGCCGAAGAGCCTGAAGAAGAATTTAAAAAAATTCCTGTCGGCGGTCAAGCTGTTATCGAAGGCGTTTTAATGAAAGGCAAAAATTTATGGGGCTTGGCCGTCCGTAAACCTTCGGGCGAAGTCTTCAAAGAAAGCTGGCCCAACAGTTCCAGAACAAAAAAATTCCCGTATAACTTAATATTTGTCCGGGGCGTTGTCGTTATGTGTGAGATGATGGCGGTAGGCTTCAAAGCTCTTTCACGTTCGGCCGAGGTTGCGCTCGAAGAAACTGAAGAGGAAATGACCTTCAAAGATATTTTATTCGCGATAATTCTTGCGGTCGTAGCCGTGGGAGGATTGTTTATCGCGTTGCCCTTATGGCTTGCCGGGCTGGTAGCGACAGAACAAATTTATATAAACATAACCGAGGGAATTTTACGCGCCGTAATTTTTATAGCTTACGTTGCAATTATAGGAATGTGGTCGGACATTAGAGAAGTCTTTAAATATCACGGAGCTGAACACAAAACTATTAACGCCTTCGAGTCCGAACTTGAAATGACTCCGGAGAATATCATGAAGTGTTCGCGCATTCATCCTAGATGCGGGACTTCGTTTTTATTAATCGCCGTAATCGTGAGCATAATAATTTTTTCTCCAGTCAAAACTTTAATAGCCGGAGAAAGTTTTGCCTTGCAGGTCTTGGCCAGAATAATTTTAATTCCGTTGGTGATCGGGATCTCTTATGAGATTATCAAACTTGCCTCGAACTCCGGCAAGCTTGGATTATGTTTAATCGCTCCGTTCTTAACGCTCCAGTATTTAACAACAAGAGAACCCAATATCAAACAGGCCGAGATCGCTTTAATTTCACTTGATACCGCCTTAGAAGGAGAGCTGCTTAAATGAACATAGAGCCAAAACTACAAGCTATCGAACAAGAATATATTGAGACAGGCGAAAAACTTTCTGATCCCGCTGTCGCTTCCAATCCTAAAGAACTTCAGATACTTGGCAAGAAACGCGCCCAGCTTGAACCGGTCGTGATTAAATACCGGGAATATCAAAGCGCCCTGAAGTCCATAGCCGAAGCTAAAGAATTAATCAAGGCCGGAGATCCAGAGCTTGAAGCGTTAGCCCGTGAAGAACTTAACACCCTTGAGCCTAAGATAGAAAATTTCACGCGAGATTTGACTCTGTTATTACTTCCAAGAGATCCCAATGACGAGAAGAGCGTAGTCGTAGAAATCCGAGCCGGAACAGGCGGCGATGAAGCTACACTCTTCGCAGCGGATCTCTTTAGAATGTACGTGAGATTTTGTGAGCGTCAACGCTGGAAGATTGAAGTTATCGACAGCTCAACTAACACGGCCGGGATAGGAGGCTATAAAGAAATAGTTTTCCGTATTGACAGCCAGGGAGCTTACAGCAAAATGAAATATGAAAGCGGAGTTCACAGAGTCCAGCGCGTCCCGGTCACCGAAGCAAGCGGAAGAATTCACACTAGCGCCGCTACTGTTGCAGTGTTGCCCGAAGCCGATGACGTTGAAGTCGAAATCAGACAGGAAGATTTAAAAATTGATACGTATCGTTCAAGCGGTGCCGGAGGCCAGCACGTAAACATGACAGACTCCGCCGTGAGAATCACTCACCTTCCTACGGGCATAGTCGTAACGTGTCAGGACGAACGAAGCCAGATTAAAAACCGCGCCCGGGCAATGTCATATTTAAAGACAAAACTCTATGACCTTGAGCAGCAGAAGCAAAGCTCTGAGCAAGCGTCCGAACGCCGTGGCATGATTGGCTCAGGCGACAGATCCGAACGCATTAGAACTTATAACTTCCCTCAAAACCGTATCACCGATCACAGAATTAACTTGACGCTCTACAAGCTTGAAGCTTATCTTGACGGCGACCTCTACGAAATGATTGACGCTATGGTCATAGCCGAACAGACTCAAAAGCTCCAGAACTTAGAAGGATAAATTACAACTTGCTGGCCTTCTTTGAAAAGCAACCCCCTCGCCAGCAAACTGGCCCTCTCCCCTTTTTTAGAAATAACCCCCTCGCCACTTCGTGGCCCTCTCCCCCTTAACAGGGGGCGCAAAGAGTCCTTCTATTCCGGCTACGCCCCTTGCCTCCCCTGAAAGGGGAGGTGCTGAACGAAGTGAAGCGGAGGGGTTGTTGTTAAAAGAAAAGGGGAGGTGACCTGAAGGGCCGGAGGAGTTGTAGTTAAAAAAGGGGGAGGCGGCCGGCCGCGTAGCACACCGCAAGGCTACGAAGTGAAGCGGAGGGGTTGTAGTTAGAAGGTAAAGGAATGACTAAACAGGAAAAATTATGGCTGACTGCTCACGCGTTGGGGGTCAGCACTTCTGAAATTCTTTCACGTAAAAATTTTTTGGACGAAGAAGAAAAAAAAATTCGCGCGCTCTTATCCCGGCGTGAAGGCGGCGAACCTCTGCAATATATTATGGGCCAAGCAGATTTTTACGGCCGTGACTTTTTTGTCGGCCCGGGAGTCTTAATCCCGAGGCACGACACTGAAACTTTAATCGAAGCCGCGAAAAAAATTTTCCCGCCCGAAAAAAATTTTTCTTTTCTTGATTGGGGTACAGGCTCCGGCTGTATCGCTATAACTCTTTTGCTTGAGTTCAAAAATTCCCGGGGCGTCATGCTCGAACAAAGCCCCGAAGCTCTTAACTACGCCGAAAAAAATTTACGGCGCTACGAGCTCGAAGACCGCGCAAGCTTGAACGACAGCAGCACAAAAATTTTTGACTTAATAACAAGCAATCCGCCTTATATTCCTTCACACGAGATTGACTCGCTTATGCCCGAAGTAAAAAATTACGAGCCTCGCCTTGCGCTTGACGGCGGGGAAGACGGAATGAATTTTTACCGTCTTATACTTTCAGAAGCCCGAAGGATTTTAAAGCCCGAAGGCTTTATTATTTTTGAGCTTGGAGATCTGAATCAGTACAAGGTTTTCAAAAATTCCGGGAGCGAATTTCTTTTTGCCGGAGAAATTTTTGACGGCGGGAATTTTCCGCGCGCAATAATTTTGAGAAAGCGGCATGAAAATTTTTAAGGTAAGAAGAGCTGAATCGCTCATAGAATTTTTAACGGCGTTGACAGTGTTCGGAATAATTATGAGCGGCCTATGTGAATTTATTTCCTCTGAGTACAGACACATCGCAAGCATGAAGGCCCGCGACGAATTATTTTTTTATGCTCAATGTTATCTTAATGATAAAGATTTTACGAGCGGCGATATTTCTATAAGGCGCGATGAAAATTTTTTGACGGTCAAGAAGGGCAAGCATGAAATAAAATTTTTAATGACTAAGTGAAATTAAATCTTTCCTCGAAAAGCTGAAAGCCAGGCGGCCAAGTCCGAGCATAAATTATAAATATCTTGATTTAATTGCCGGGCTTGCTCAAGACTGGAAATTTTTTTGAGGCGGCTTTCACACCGGGCTATTTCGTCTGGAATGTTGCGGGCCTCTTTTTCCATTAAGACCTTTTGAATCTTTTCAAGCTCTTCAGGATTAGTAGTCTTTAAAACTTTTAAATCTATTAAGTCTAACTGCTGTATTAAAGTTTTTGCCGCGTTTAAATTTTTTTCGGCTTCTTGTTTGAGTTCGGAGGCAAGGCGTTCTTCTTCGCGGCGGGCTGAAATTTCCTTCCGGATCTTTTGAAGAAATCTTTTTAAATCCTCACAGTCCCTGGCGGTTATGTAACCGATTTTATTTTTTTGAGTCGTGTAAGTGAATCCGTTGCCGCCCGTGATAATTTCAAATTCTTTATAGCCTCGCAAGAGTACAGAGTTGAAGCCTATTAAATTTGCTATAACGTCTGTACGCTGTTCGTTGAGGCTCGTGTCGTTCCAGTTCAGTTTGTGATACTCCATGAAATAATGCGTGCACTCGTGACATAAAACCGCCAAGGCATTAATTAACGGGTAAGCTCTTTTCAAATTTAAAACTATCTCGCGGCTGTAGCTTGAAGCTCTTTGATAAGTTCCGGCTCTAGTCTGAAATGAATCGGCACTGTCGTAATAATTCACGGTCAAGTTTACGGTCTTGGGAAGCTCAAGAAATTCGAGTATGTCATTCAAGGCCTCTTGTAATTTTTTGCAGGTCTTCTTTTTGTTGGCGCATGACGAGAAAAGCGAACGCCCGGGATAATTTTCATACTCACGCAACAAAAATCTTTCCATTCCCCTCTGAACGAAAAGCGAACAAGCTCCCTCCGCAATAGAGATAACCGGCGTAAATTTTTCCTCCGGCTCTTCAGAATTTTTTGCCTTCAAGAAAACTATAACCACAACGACCGCCGCGATTAATATTATTGTGATTAGCGACAACATGAGCGCCCGTTAATAATTTCTTGTCTTCTTGCATTCGCGGTAGATTTTCATGACGGCTTCAACAAGTTTATAGACGTCAGGTTTGAGGACGTGAATAATTTTCAGTGACTCTGCTCTGTCCAACAAGTCTTTTACCATAATGGACGAGAATAAAATTACCGGCATATCAGCAGTACGGGAGTCCTCACGAAGAGTCTCAACGAGGCTCAAGCCGTCAAGCAAGGGCATTTCAATATCAGACACGAGCAGATCAAAATTTTCTCCCTGATCTAATAATAATTTTCTTGCCTCTACACCGTCCTTGACCGGGTAGATACTTGCGAAGCCCGACTGCTTTAAAACGTCGCAGGTCTGTTGACGGAGCAGCGGCGAGTCATCAGCTACAAGAATATGGAAGTCTTCGACATGCCCGAGCTGCTGCTGATAGGAGCTTAGCTTGGTCTGATCGAACATATGTTCAGCGACAGCCGGTGCAGTTTCCTGAATGATTGCCTCGTAGTCAAGCAATAAAATATTTCTTTCGTCGCGCTTGATAATATATAAAACCCATTTCAAAGACACGCCGCGCATTTTGGACGAGTCCAGATCTTCGGCGTTTACCTGTCTGATTCTTTCCACACCGTCAACGAGGAAGCCGAGCTTTATATCGTTGAACTCGACCACCATTACTTTTGTTTTTTCCATTGGGACAGAGGAGTGAATGCCCAAGAAAATTCTAAGATCTATTAAAGGCAGCAGCGCATCACGCAGCGTAGTTATTCCGACGAAGGCGGGAGTTTTGGTAGGGATTGGGCGGCAGCCTGTCCAGCGTAAAATTTCCCGAGTTTTGTTTACGTTTATAGCGAAGGCATCTGTTCCAAGTGTAAAGACAACAACTTCCCATTTACGGCTCGCGGCTTCGACATTTCTTTTTTCTTCCATGGCTAAAAAAAATTTGCCCCCTTACAAGCTATCTATTATCTATTTGAATTATTTTTTAATTATACATTTTTAAACGAGAAAGCAAAGACGAAGGAGAAGAGGCCCCAAAAATTTTTTCAAAGCTTGAAAGTTTTAATGGGAAAAATTTTCTCAGTCCGACTCGTTTATCGAATCGGGCAGGAGGTTTTCAATGATTTTATTTTCTTCTTGGGGTCTGTAAAATCTGAAAGGCTCTAAAGAATTTAAAACTTTTTGTAGCTGATAAAGTAGCTGATAAAATTTCTAGCTTCTGAAAATTTTGGGAAAGAATTTTGTTTGAAGTATTATAACATTTTTCGCGCCGTTTTGAAAATGTTAAGCCCCGTTTCAGTGGAGCAGCTAAAGTTGTCTTAGAAAATGCCGGGCGGCTTTTATTAAGGTATAATGTGCTGAAACGCAATTCATTTATTCTTAATCTCAAAATCTTTAAATCTTTAATAAGAAAGGACTGTAATATTTTGAGCAGGCTTAACAGAATTTCATTTTTAATTCTGGTCTTTTTGTTGAGCATTTCGGCCGCGTGGGGCGCTGCGCGTTCAAACATGCCTCCTGGAGTCCAGAGCTTCGCCCCGACGGGCACTGTTACAGATAACGTTTCATTCAGGGCCGTATTCAGAAATCCTGTAGTGAATAAGAATCAAACCGGCAAAGTCATAACGCCCGAGAATTCTTCATTCCCTATCGAATTAAATCCCCCGGTTCAGCTCGAAGGCCGCTGGCAAAATGAAAGAACTTTCACGGCAAAATTATTAGCGCCCCTTAAAAATGCTACGACTTATACAGCAAAGCTGAAAGATAATTTAAGAGACCGCCGCGGAAATAAAATCGGCCCGGGCACTTTCAGATTTCAAACCGAAGGACTTTCCCCGACTGATATAAAAGCTTCAATGGGAAAAGACGGCAACGCTTATTTCTCTTTGGGCTTCAATATGCGCGTAGACCCGGCAAGACTGAAAGGCTTTATGAGTATCTTAAACGCTCAAGGCCGTGAAATGCCTTACAACATTAACGGCGCTTTACCCAGCCGCGTTATAAGAGTCGCCGTCCCTGTCGAAAAATTATCTTCACGCCAACGCTTCACCGTAAAGATAGCCGCAGGTTTAAAATCCGGCGAAGGCGATCTGGGCTTTGAAAAAGATTTTTCTGAAAATGTAGTCTTGGATCCCGAATTAATGCTCCAGAGCCTCTACACTAGCGAAGGAGAAATCAGAGCAACTTTCAATTTCGGAATCGACCCGGCCTCCGCTAAAAGTTTTATCAACATCGAGCCAGCTCCCGAAGATATTGCGTTCGAGTCAAGCTGGAGCGACGAAACTATAATCTTACGCGCAAGCGACTTCAAACCCCGAAGCCGTTTTGTCTTAACCTTCAGGAAGGGCTTTCCTTCAAAGGGCGGGCTTGTCTTGAAAGAAGATCATAAGCAGGCCGTGATTATGCCCGACTTGGACTCCGAAGTTAAACTCCCGGCCGCCGGAACTTACTTGGCCGCGCTTGATAAGGGCCTTATCCCGGTCGAACTGCTGAACGTGAAAAAATTACAGCTCGATTTATGGCGCATGTACGAGAATAATATTCCGTATGTCTTGAAGAACGACTATGATTATTTCCAGAAAGATATAGCCAACAGAATTTTCACGAGCGAAATAGATTTAAGCCTTCCCCTTAACGAACGAGTCCGCCGGGCTATTCCTATTGAAGAGATAGCGAAGGGCGAGCGCGGTTTGTTATTGCTCACGGCCCGCGACGCTGAAAAAGAATGGTGGGACGAGACCTCACAAATGATTAATCTCAGCGATATGGGAGCGACAGCCAGATTATGGGAGGACGCTATTTTAATCTGGGTCAACACGCTCACGACTGCTAACGCTATCAACGAGGCAACCGTAAAAATTTATTCCGACAAGAAACAATTACTGGCCGAAGGCAAGACTAACCTAGGCGGAATTTTTTATTACGAACTCCCCGAAGGCACAACATGGCAGGCTGATAATCAACCCGACCTCGCTATAATTTCAAAGAAGAACGGCGAGCAGACCGACTTGACTTATGTTCAGCTCACGAGAAATCTTTTAGACCGTGAGATCTTTGACACGTCCGGCCGCGATTGGCTGCGCTCGGGTTATGACGCTGTGATCTTTTCGCCGCGTGACATCTACAGGACAGGAGAGTCCGCAACGTTCAAAGCTGTAGTTAGAAATTCAGATATGACTACGCCGGAAACTTTCCCGGTCTTGTTCATAATCCGTGATACCCTTGGCCGTAAAGTCAAACAGGAGTCCGTAATGCTCAACGCCCGCGGGTCGGCTGTAATGAGCTTGAACTTGCCAGGCAATGCCTTAACAGGTTTATGGACGGCTTCGCTTGCTGTCCCCGGCAGCGAAGAGAAACCAATAGCGATTTATAACTTCCATGTCGAAGACTTCGCGCCCCCGCGCCTCGAAGTAAAATTAAATTCTTACAGACAGTTCTTAATTCATAACGACACCTTCACGGCTGATATTTATGCCCGCTGGCTGTTCGGAGTCGACGGCGCAGGATTGAACTACAAAACTTCATGGACTGCACGCGAAGGAACTTTCACTCCGACTCAAGACCGCTGGAAGTCTTACAATTTCGGCGACCCCGACAGACATTTCACTTTCACCAACGGCGAACTTGAAGAAGGCAAACAGCTCGATAACTTCGGAGCAGCTCACACAGAATTCAAACTTGAAGAAGACTGGCAAGCTCCGACGATTATTAATGTAACTCTTAGAGCAGAAGTCATGGAGGACAGCGGCCGATGGGTAACGAGTTCTATAACCCGGCCTTACTTCCCCGCGCCTTATCTCTTAGGAATTGCTCCGGTCAATGAAGTCATGACAGTTAAGAATGACGCGGTGTTCAAAGTCGCGGCCGTTGCTCCTAACGAAGAGCCGGCAGACCCGGGCGAACTCAACGCAGAGTTATATAAAGTAACTTGGAACTACAACATGGTAGAGATCGACGGGCGAAAACGCTGGCAAAGCAGCGAAGAATTATCACAGGTCAGTGAAAAGACTCTCACGCTCAAAAACGGACTCGGCGAAGTTTCTTTCAGGCCCGAAGAGTACGGCTCGTATCTTGTAAAAATTTCTGACGCTGACGACAACGCAAGAGCGGTCTACAGTTTTTACGCAACCGATCCCGAATACGCAGGAAGAGGCGCGCAATTAATCGACCGTATCGAAATGACTTCGGAAAAAGAATCCTACAGGCTCGGCGAAACCGCAAGAATAACAATCAAAGCTCCCTTTGAAGGCTTAATGTTAATCGCCGTGGAGAATTCAAAATTAATCAAGCGCGAAGTCCGGAAGGTCGACAGCTCCGAAGTTACTTTTGAGATTCCTATTACGCAGGAATTCAGACCTAACGCTTGGATTTCAGCATGGCTGATTCGTCCGGTCAATGCCGAAGACGCTAAAGGCTGGGCGGGACATAGAGCTATAGGCTTAATGAGAATCAAGACTGATATTTCAGATTTTGATCTCAACGTAGCAATCGAAGCCCCGAAGAAAATCGAACCGGCCAGCAAGCTCCCCGTAACTATAACTTTGAACGGAGCCTCGGAAGCTATCTCCCGTAATGCCGACGTTGCTATCGCTCTTGTCGATGACGGAGTATTAGGACTCACGAACTATCAGACTCCCGATCTCTTAAATTATTTCTGGGGGCTTAAAAAATTAAATTCTCAAGGCTTTGACATTTACGATCAGTTAATCCCTGTCGAAGATCGAACGACTGAACAGTTACACCCCGCAGGTGACGAAGCCCTTGGAGCGCTTGCCGCTAACGGAGATGTTCAGCGCTTCAAAATTCTTTCACTCTTTGAAGGAGTTTTATATCCTGATGACAAAGGCGTAATCAAAACTGAATTAGATATTCCAGAGTTCAGCGGACGGGGAAGGCTCTTTGTAGTCGCTGCGTCCGGACGGAGCTTCGGCAAAGCTGAAGAGAAAATAGAAATAGCCCGCGCTATCGTGACTGAAACAGGGCTTCCAAGATTCGCCGCGCCCGGAGATATTTTCGCTGTGCCCGTGTCGGTCTTCAACACTTCGGGAGCTAATCAGAACGTGAAAATTAATTTAACGCCCGAAGGTTTAATGCTTAATGAAAGCTTCGCGGATTTAAAAATTCCAGCGGGCGAGAAAGCAAACTTCGTTACTCAAGCCCGTGCCCTCGGCGGAAGCAGCAAGACCGTATTAAAAATCCAAACTTCATGGAACGAGAACGGCGCGGAAAAATCTTTCACACAAGACATTGAAATGCCTGTCCGTTCGGCTTGGCCTGTTATTACATTGGGAGGCTCTGGAATTTTTGAGAACGGAGTCTCAAAGCTTGAACTGCCTTTGAATGATTTTGTCGGTGACGTTGCAGGGAGTTTGACTCTTGCGGACACTCCGGCGGTAAATCTCACACAAGCTATTGAGTATTTAAATAATTATCCTTATGCCTGTCTTGAGCAGACTATCTCCGGGGCATGGCCGTTCTTGATTTTGCCGGACGCTGTAGCCGAGATTGACCCGTTATTGACGAGCGACACGGCTTTGAACGAACGAGTCAACGGCGCAATAGCTAGAATTCAATCAATGCAGTTATACGACGGATCGTTCTCAATGTGGCCGGGCAATAATACGCCTTACGAATGGGGGAGCGTATACGCGGCTCACTTCCTGTTGAAGGCAAGGGACGCGGGAATTAATTATCCCGAAGAGATGTTCACGGGCGTATTGAATTGGCTTAGACAGTTCTTGGCTTCAATGCCGGCGTATGATACTCCGGACGAGGAACGCGACGACATAACGACTAAGGCTTATGCAGTTTATGTTCTTGCTCTTAACGGGGAAAGGCCCTTGGGCTGGATTGAATATCTCAACGAGAACAAGAATAATTTACGTCCCTCGGGATTTATTTATCTTGCGGGGGCGCAGTCTTTGATTGACGGCAACGCGGACGCGCTTAGAAATTTGACGCTAGGGAATAATTCAGGAAGTGCCGGAAGGACTCTTGAAAGTGAAACGCGCAATAATGCTTTATTGCTTTCAATGTGGCTTGACGTTGAACCGCAGGCCACGGAAGTCACGGAGCTTGCTTCAAGGCTTGTGAGCTTGGGGAGCAACGGCTCATGGTACAGCACGCAGGATAACGCGTGGGCTTTGATTTCGCTTGCGCGCTACAACGTAGAGGCGGCCGGAGCAAAGAACAATCTCACCGCGCATGTTAATACGGACACGAGCGATCACGCTTTATTAACTTTCACGAGCAACTCGAAGCCCGCGGCTTTGAAGATTAACGACCTTCCCAAGACCGCCGGAATTTTAATCGAAGCTAAAGGCGACGGCCAAGGTTATTACTCGTGGAGCATTAACGGCTTCCCAAAGGCGCAGCCAAAACCCGAACGCAAGAATCTTAATATCGAATGCGTTTACTTTGACGAGGCCGGGAACGTTCTTGATCCTTCGCAGCCTGTAGCACACGGAAAGATTATTCAGGTTGTCTTGACGGTCAAGCCCTCAATGCCTATAAGCAATCTTGCATTAAATTATTTATTGCCGGCAGGCTTTGAGCTTGAGAATCCGCGCCTTGATGACGGCGTAAGCAACGAAGACTCTTACGGAGTTGTCAATGACATTCGCGACGACAGATTGATTTTGTTCTTTGACAGGCTTAAAGCTGAAAGGTCATACGGATTTAAAATGCGAGCTGTAACTCGCGGAACGTTTAAAGTCCCGCAGGTCAGCGCTTATGGCATGTATGACTCGACAGTGAGATTCACTGGCCCGGCTCAAGCTGATATTGAAATCAAGTAAGAAATTTAAAAGAATGCCTCCCGTTAAAGGGAGGCTTTTTTATAGTGAGCATGATTTATTTGCTATACAACTCCCTTTGCCTTTCTTTTAACTTCAACCCCTCCGACCTCCTTTCAATCGGCCACCTCCCCTTTTCTTTTAACAACAACCCCTCCGGCCCTTCAGGCCACCTCCCCTTTCAGGGGAGGCAAGGTGTCGCAAAAATAGAATATCTTGAAGAACTCTCTTGCGCCCCGCCGTCCCTGTAAGGGAAGGGGGACCGCTTGCGGTGGAAGGGTTGGGGGAGAGGGCCACGAAGTGGCGAGGGGGTTATTTAAAAAAAGGGAAGAAGGCCAGCTTGCGGTGAGGGGGTTATAA
>JAFSSV010000006.1 GCA_017450825.1 Synergistaceae bacterium | reverse complement strand
GCCGTCTTGAAGGTTCAACGTATGCAACGCGCCAAGGCTCCGGGCCAAGAACGCGGAGAGCTGTAGCCGGATTCATTGTTCCTGCTCCGACTTCTATATCATAGGGCTGCTGAACTACGCAACCGTGACGGCTCCAGAAATTTTCAAGCCGGAAATATACTTCTTGGAAGTTCAAGTTCTTTTCTCTCCTTTTTAATTTAAAAAAGTTTTTGCGCTAAGAATAATAACATGCTTTTTCGTTTTCAGCGGTTGAACACGAAGGGGCTTTACTGGTATCGTTGCAAAATTTTAAATAATCATCAACCGCACTATGAAATTCTTTCACTATACCTGCGACTCCGTTACTAATCTCACTCTCAAAAATTACGAAGTCATTAATTCCTACAAGTTCACCATAAAATTCTTGAGCTTCAAAATCTATTTCAATATTTGCGCGGTAGCCCTTATATTCAAGTGTACTGCTCATATCATAAATCCCCTATATTTTTTAAGAATTTTGCTAACCCCTGAACACTCTTATAAATCATAACATCAGAAGGATGGGGCTTGTGTAATAAAATTATTTTTTCGTCCGAAGGTCTGAAAAATTTAACACGAGAACCGGAGGTTTTTCCTTTATTGCTTTCTTCAAAACCTAACTGATTTAATAACGCTCTTGCCTCGGTATAAGTGTAATCTTTGGGAATTGCCCTTAATCGTTCTTTTGCTTTATCTAAACGAATCATTATTATAATTTTTCCTCCCCTTTTTAAGAAACAAAAGGGGAGGCTTACGATAATTTATTTCTTGGAGGCAAGCCGCGGTCTGTTTGCTAAATAATTCATTGGGTCGACCTTGGTATCTTTCAATCTTACTTCAAAGTGAAGGTGATTCGCTGTCGATCGTCCGGTGTGTCCTACATAGCCTATAACTTGTCCTTGTAATATTCGCTGTCCTTCTTTGACTGCGACTCTTGAACAGTGAGCGTAAAAAGTTTGCACTCCGCCGCCGTGATCAAGCAGGACAAAATTTCCATAGCCTCTGAAGCCCATTGTAGAGTTATCTCCTGTTCTGCATACAGTTCCAGCCTTCGCGGCCTTAATAGGAGTCCCTTCGGGCATAGGAATATCTATCCCCTGATGTTTGCGCTTGCCCCTCATGCCAAAATACGAAGACACTTGACCATCAACCGGCCATAACATTTTCCCGTTGAGATTTTGTAAATTACTTGGAAGATAAAAATCATTATTCTTTGCCCGTGAAGTAGTAAAGTTGTAATAAGGCAGCGAGTCAAGCGCCGTAGGAACATGAGTGCTGAGCGTCTTATCAAGATCGGACATTGAAGGAGTTCTAGGCGTGGCGCTATCTGGGAGTCTCACTACTTCGATAGTGTCGCCTGAAATAAATAATCTCATTGGGCCGTTAGCATTCTTTCCATTGGGCGAAAGAATTATTATAGGATCCGGGAGATCTGGAAGACCGGGTTTATTTTTCTTTGCCTCGGCCGTTAAAATTTTATCGGGCTTGGCCGAGTTGTTTATGACTTGGGCGGGAGATTGACGGGAAATATTTTGCGCGGGCGTTGGAGTTGGAGAAGGATTCTTTGTAGCTTGGGCAAGTTGAGTGAATCTTTCTCGAACGGACTCGTCGCTTTCTTCAGCCGTTACGATATTGACTGCCCGCTTAATAACTTCGGCAGAGTGCCGAGCTTTAGCGATTGCTTCAGGCTCTTTGTTGTCGCCGTATTGGCTCTGCAATTCAGATAAATATTCCTGCTCTGACATTGTAGTAAGCGTGACCTCTTGAGCTTCCGGCAAAATGTTTGAAGCCGGCGCTTCTGTTTCAATTTCTTGTATTTCTTTTTTCTCCGGAGCTTTTTGAACTTGAGCAACAGGCGCTGAAGTTGGGAAAGGCATTAACTCGTCCGCGGTCTTTCTTTTTTTGACAGGGACATCAAGCGGCAAGGGCTGATTATTTTTTTTAGCTTTGGCCTCTGCTAAGTCTGTGGGCATTTTCCACGCTCCTACGTTCTGCCATATTGCTAACATTTCAGCATGATTTTTAGGGAGATAAATTTCAGTGCCCGGGGTTAATTCTTCTTTTGAGGGGAGCTTGTTCGCCCAGAGAACATCGTCAATAGTCACGCCGTGCAGCGAACAATAATTATTTAATTCCTCAAGACCAGCGCTAATATTTTCAGTCAAAACTAATTTTTCCCATTTAGCGTTGCCTGCTCCCCATGCGCTGGAGGCAAGAGTAAATCCCAAAATCATTCCTGTAAAAAATTTTCGTGGTTTAAATTTCAATGCCATAAAATTTCTCATCTCCGTTCTAAAATTTTTAATCCTTTTTTATTTCACGACGTTGAAGCCAGCCTTGGCAAGTTCGCGGCGAATGGTGTCGCTCTGTTCACTGTTAAGAGTCTCAAGTGAGAGCTTGAGGAAGCACGAATTAATAGCCATGTTCGGGTCGCCGTGGTCATAATAAACTGAAACTACGTTAGCTCCGCATGAGGCGATTATCTCTGAAACCTGCTGGAGCTGTCCGGGCTTATCGACAAGGGCGATAGTTAAATTAACGTTTCGGCCTGTCATCATTAAGCCTCGTGTTATGACTCTGGAAAGAATATTTACGTCGATATTGCCGCCGCTCACGACACACACGGTCTTTTTATTTTGAATTGGTAATTTGTTGAACATTGCCGCCGCTACGGGAACAGCTCCTGCCCCTTCGGCGATTAATTTTTGTTTTTCGATCAGTGCAAGAATTGCCGCGGCGATTTCGTCTTCAGACACGCAGACGATATCGTCAACGTATTTTGAAATTATCTCGAAAGTATTTTCGCCGGGATTCTTAACTGCTATGCCGTCCGCAAAAGTTGAAACGCTGGATAAAACTTTTCGTTCATGCTCTTTAAAAGAATTATACATGGACGGAGCGCCGGCTGCCTGAACTCCATAAATTTTTATATCTGGTTTTAGTGACTTTGCGGCGAAGGCGACCCCCGAAATTAAACCGCCTCCACCGATCGGAACTATGATCGCTTCAACGTCCTCAAGCTGATCCAAAATTTCAAGCCCTATAGTAGCCTGTCCTGCGATAACAAAATCATCGTCATACGGGTGAATGAAAGTTGCTCCGGTTTCTTCAACGAGTTGAACAGCTCTGTCGTGAGCTTCGTCATAAGCTCCCTTAACGAGTTCGATATTTGCACCGAGTCTTCGAGTGCTTTCAACTTTCATGACGGGAGCGCCGTCGGGCATACAGATTGTGGCGGCGATACCGTGACGCGTTGCAGACAATGCCACGCCCTGGGCGTGATTGCCGGCTGAACATGCTACGATCCCTTTAGCTTTCTCTTCGTCTGAAAGCTGTGAGATTTTGTAATAGGCTCCCCGTAATTTAAAACTTCCTGTTACCTGTAAATTTTCTGTCTTTAAAAAAAGATTGTGAGATTCGCTAAGCAATGGTGCCGCGATTAAGTCTGTCTTTCTTGCGCAAGCTCTTAACACGTATGCGGCGTGATACACTTTGTCTAGGGTCAGCATTTTTTCTTTCCTTCTGTCATATAAAATTACTAGATAGTATACAGCAAAATTACTTGATTCCAAAAATTTTTTTTATCATAAGCCCCTCCGCCTTAATTTTTTTCTTTCAATTTGTCACGCAACTGTCACGCGTGACAAAAGCGTGACAGAAAAATTTTTTTAACTACAACCCCTTCCGGCCTCACTTCGTTCAGCACCTTACCAAGGGGAGGCAAGGGGTAGAGGGAATAAAAGATGTCGAAGAACTCTCTTGCGCCCCGCCGTCCCTGTAAGGGAAGGGGGACCGCTTGCGGTGGAAGGGGTGGGGGAGAGGGCCACGAAGTGGCGAGGGAGTTATTTTCAAGTGCTTTTACTATAACTGTGCTTGCTATAAATTAATTTTAATCAAAAAAATTCCTCCGGCCTCAAAGCCGGAGGAATTAATTTTTTTACAAAACTATTGCGCTAATTTCTTAGCAGCTTCTACGCGGGCTTTCTGTGCTTCGACCTGAGCTTCAAGCAAGGCAAGCTGATCTTCTTCGGCCTTAACGTTTTGAGATAAGCGATCTGAAAATGAGTCGGCAAAAGTTTTAAGGGCCGCGAACTCTTCTTTAAGACCGTCGACACCGGCAAGGCTGCCTTTTTCAACAGCGGCGACTCTTTGTTCAAGCGCGGCGATAGTTTTATTTACTTCGTCAATCTTTGAAGAGAATTTGTTTTGTGAAACCGTCCAGACGATATTCAACAAAATGATTACACAAATAGCAGCGATTATTATAGTCTTCTTCTTGTCTTTCGGAGCGGGAGCGGGCGCGTTTTTCTTGTCATTCTTTGCCATTGTAATCTACCTCCAGTTATGAAAAAGAGGCCCAAAAAATTCTGAGCCTCTAAAAATTTCTAAGCTGACTTACTTAACTTCAACTTCAGCGCCGGCCTCGGCAAGCTTCTTCTTAATCTCCTCAGCCTCTTCCTTGGATACGCCCTCTTTGATATTCTTCGGAGGATTGTCGACAAGCTCTTTAGCCTCTTTAAGGCCAAGGGACGTGATCTCACGTACTGCTTTGATAACGGCGATCTTGTTAGCGCCGGGGCCTTTGTAGACAACGTCAAACTCCGTCTTCTCTTCGGCAGGAGCAGCAGCCGCAGCAGCGCCGGGCATAGCAGCCATCATCATAGGAGCAGCAGAAGCTGAAACTCCGAACTTATCCTCAAGGGCCTTTACGAGCTCTGAAAGCTCAAGTACTGACATCTTTTCAATTACTTCAATAATTTCTTCTTTGGTCATGATAATTTAACCTCCATATAAAAATTAAAATTAAAATTAAACAACAAAAAAATTTTTCTATGCAGCGCTTTCCTGTTTCTTGTCCCTGATCTGGGCAAGGCATGTAACAAAATTGCGCATAGTACCGGACAAAACATTGACGAGTCCTGACAGCGGAGCCGCAATAGTTCTGACAACCTGACCACGCAAAACTTCTTTTGAAGGCAGATCGGCCAAGGCCATAAGCTGTGCCAAGTTAAGCTGCTGATGTTCAAGCAGGCCGCCTTTCAAGATAAAAGCCTTTTGGGTTTTGTCGTTGGCATATTCTTTCAAGACTTTGGCAACGGCTACGGGGTCATCATAGCAGATCGCAAAGATATTGGGGCCCTTCATCATGTCCTCGGGGAGGGCATCGAGTCCGGCTTCTTTCATTGCGATTTTGAACAGAGTGTTCTTTGCGACTTTCAGCTCGCCGCCAGCCTCACGGACTTTAGCGCGAAGGGCCGTGCTCTGGGCGACAGTCATTCCGCGATATTCTCCGACAAAGACTGCTTTGGTCTTGCTAAGCTTTTCTTTCAGGCCGTCAACAAGTTCATATTTTATTTTCGCGGGCATGTTTTTTCTTCACCTCCTTAATAAAATAAATAAAAAAACTCTTCCCGTATTATAAAACATAAAACAGGAAGAGCGTTATTTGCGTGACATTCTTAACTCTCTCCTGAGCAAGATATTTAAGCGCTTGGCCCTTGCTGTCTTCGGGGGGAAAAAGATTTTTATTTATTTATGAACTTTAACTTCTAACGAAAATTTTTTACAGTGCTAATTCTTTTTGAGCTAACGCGGGATCAACTGCGATTCCCGGGCCCATTGTAGGAGCGATAGCTATGCTTCTTACATACGTGCCTTTGACAGAGGCCGGACGAGCTTTATATATCGCCGCGAGCAAAGCCTTTACGTTATCATAGAGATCATCGACCGAAAATTCCTTGCGGCCTGCGGCGTTGTGAGTGATACCTGCTTTGTCTGCACGGAACTCAACGCGGCCGGCTTTGATTTCTTTTACGGCGCTGGCAAGCTCAAAAGTAACTGTGCCGGTCTTGGCACTCGGCATTAAACCGCGGGGGCCTAAGACTTTTCCTAAACGTCCTACGGATTTCATCATATCGGGCGTAGCGATTACCGCGTCAAAGTCCATGAAGCCTCCCTGAATCTGCTGAACTATGTCATCTCCGCCGACAATATCAGCGCCGGCATCTTGGGCTTCTTTGATCTTTTCGCCTTGAGTGATAACTAAGACTTTCTTAGTAACGCCCGTACCATGAGGAAGAGAAACGGTGCTTCTTACCTGCTGATCAGCATGACGAGGATCAATGCCTAAACGTACGTGAACTTCAATGCTCTCGTTGAATTTCGCCGTAGCTATGCTCTTGAAAAGCTCAACCGCTTCACGAAGGCCGTATAATTTTCCGGCTTCGATTTTTTCGGCGGCTTCTCTGTATCTTTTACTTCTTTTCATTTTTTTAATACCTCCTGTGGTTTTGAACGAGTCAAAAAACTCTCCCACTTAACTTTAAAAATTAATCGACTACCTCAAGGCCCATTGAACGGGCAGTGCCTTCGATCATGCGCATAGCGGCTTCAGTGTCGTTAGCGTTTAAGTCTTTCATTTTAAGTTCAGCGATCTCACGAACTTTAGCCCGGGCAAGCTTGCCGACTTTTGTCTTGTTGGGAACTCCGGAGCCTGATTCGATACCTGCGGCTTTCTTTAATAAAACGGCCGCCGGAGGAGTCTTTAACTCAAACGTAAAACTTCTGTCTGCATATACAGTAATGACCGCCGGAATTATTAATCCTTCCTGATCTTTTGTCTTAGCGTTGAACTGCTTGCAGAACTCCATAATATTTACGCCGTGCTGACCAAGTGCGGGGCCTACAGGGGGCGCAGGTGTCGCTTTACCGGCTGGCAGTTGTAATTTTACCTGCCCTACAACTTTCTTAGCCATGATAAAAAATTTTCCTTTCTGTTTCTGTTCTCTTGCTTTTTTAAATTTATAGCTGCAAAAAAATTATTGCCTAAATTTTTTCTAGGGCTTTGTAATCTGTCTCAAGTATCGCGCCGCCTAGTACATCGCTCTTAAACTGCACGCGTCCTTTTTTCGTGTTTATGTTGACGACCGAGCCAGTAAAGCCTTTCATTTCGCCGTTAGCTATTACTCTTACGGTATCGCCGATCTTCAGGTCTACTTCGATTTTTACATCCGTGCCGCTCTTGTTTACGGCAGAAATAACTCTGTTGACTTCTTCGGGGGAAAGCGGGATCGGGTGAGTCCCTGCTCCAATGAAGCCCGTGACTCCCGGCGTATGTCTTACGGCGTACCAAGACTGCTCATCAAGAATCATCTCTACCATTACGTAACTCGGGTAGAGCTTGCGTGTGACCTCGCGGCTTTTTCCGTCTTTATTTACTATATAAGTCTCCGTAGGAACAAGGACGTTAAAAATTTTGTCCTGCATGTTCATTGCCGCGATACGCTGGCGTAAATCGGCCTCGACTCTTTTTTCGTAGCTGGCGTACGTTTGAACAACGTACCATTGACGATCTCCCGGCATTTTGATTTCTATCCCAGTAACGCGCTGAAGAGCCACGCAAGAACAAAATCAATTATTCCGAGATATAAAGACACACAAAGCGTGAAAACTATTACGATTAATGTCCAGTACCACATCTGCTTTCTTGTAGGCCAAGTGACTTTTTTGAGTTCGGCCTTTGCTTCTCTTACGAAGCTTACGAGCGCAGACCATTTGGTATTTTTTTCTGTTGCCTTTGCCATTTGCTTTGTCCCTTGTCATAAAAAAATGGCAGGCCCGGCAGGATTCGAACCTGCAGCCCCCGGTTTTGGAGACCAGTGCTCTGCCAATTGAGCCACGGACCTGCGTAAAAAAATTACGGGTTAAATTCTACAACAGGTTTAAAACTTTAGCAAGTTACTTCGACTCTTTGTGAAGTACAGAAGCGTTGCACCACTTGCAATATTTTTTGAGTTCAAGTTTTTTCTGCTGCTTTTTTTTGTTTACGGTCGTTGTGTAGTTGCGTCGTTTGCACTGTGTGCAGGTAAGTCCGACTATTTCCGCCATGATAAAAAAATTCCTTTCCTCTATGATGATTGATTAATTTAAAAGCGCAAATATTTTAGCACAAGCCTTAAAAAATTTCGCGCCTTAACCATTCCTTAACTTCGTCCGTAGTGAAGGCTGCCTCGATAGAATTTTCGAGCATTATAAATTTCTGAGAGTCCTTGAGGCCGAACTCATGTTTAAGATATTCAAATTCTTCGTGTAAAGTCGTTCCTTCTATTGCAGGGTCGTCGGTGTTAATCGTAACCTTGATGCCTTTATAAAAATAATCCATCAAGGGATATTTTAACATGTCTGGGACTGCGTTAGTCATTCGGTTACTTGTCGGGCAAAGTCCGAGGGAAACGCCGGAATTTTTTATAAGCTCAACGACTTCGGGATCTTCGTAAGCTCGAACACCGTGAGCGATTCGATTAGCTCCGAAGGAAAGAGCGGCGCGTATACTCTCAGGGCCGTCGTCCTCCCCAGCGTGAATTGTGAAAGGGATTTTATACTCGCGGGCCTTCGTGAAGATTGCCTCGTAATTTTGAGTCGGGTATAAGCTTTCAGCTCCGGCCAAGTCGAGTCCGACAACGCCTCCGTCCTTCACGAGATACTTGCGGGCAAGCTCAAGGGTCTGATAATTTTCAGCGTCGTTATCGGAGCCTCGCATTAAGCACAAAATTAAATTTGCTTTCAGCTTTGAGTCCTTCAAGCCTTCGAGGGCAGCTTTGACTGCGTCTTCCTGAGTCATTCCCTTTTGAGTATGGAGCTGAGGGGCATAATGAAATTCAGCGTAAATTACTCCTTGAGATTGTATTTCGTTTGCAACGAGTCGAACGGCGGCGCGTAGACCTTCGGGAGTTTGCAGTAAAGACAGCGGGAACTCAAAGCACTTTAAAAAATCATTAAGGTTTTGAGAGTCTTCAGGGAGTGTTAATAATTTTTCAAGTTCCTGATCGTTTGAGACGGGCAGCGTAATATTTTGGAGGGCGGCAAGTTCTTTGGCTATGCCTGGCGTGATTGCTCCGTCAAGGTGTAAATGGAGATCAATATATTTTTCTTGGCATTGAGCTTCAACAACGAGCGCTGAAAAAATTATCAAAGCAACTGCAAAAATTTTTTTCAAAAGAAATTTCTCCTTTCAAAAATTTTATGAGATAATTACATAAACATTATCAGGATACCAAAAAGAAATTTTATCAGCTACTTTATCAGCTACAAAACCTTTCAAAAATTTCAGCGTCCATAAATTTTTACACTCCCCCGAAAAAAAAATTAGAAGCCCGAGTCACTACGAGAGTCCCCGTGAGCGAGTCAAAGCAAAAAAAATTTCATTGCTCAAAAAATTTTTTGAGTCCTCCTTTCCGTAACCTCGCGGCCCTCTTGGAAAGTAACCCCCCTGTCAGCAAGCTGACATCCCCCCTTCACAGGGGGGACGAGAGAGTCCTTCAAGATATTTATTCCCTTTACACCCTGCCTCCCCTAAAAGGGGAGGTGGTGAACGAAGTGAACCGGAGGGGGTAATTTTAGAAAAAGAGAACGTGCCCGAAGTGGCGCTATAATAAGCAAAAAATTTTTTCCGAAAGCTGTGAGAATTTACTTGTCAAAAAAAATTCTGGACTATTTTAAAATCGAAGGCACCCCAGGCGGAAATCAGGAATGGCTCCCCGAATGGGATATGAATATGGGAGGCTGCGCCGCCGTCACCGCGTGCGACGTTTGCATATTTCTTTCAAGGCAAGAAAAAAAATTTCAAAGCCTCTACCCTTTCGACTCAAAAAATTTATCGCGCCCGGACTTCGTAAGATTCGCTTCAGTTATGAAACCATATTTAACTCCACGCTATCACGGGATAGATTTTCTTGAAACTTATATATGCGGACTCTATGATTACTTTAAAAAAATTAATTCCCCACTCGGCCTCGAAGGAATCTCCGGCCAAGTCAACTATGAAATTTTTGAAAGCTCCATAAAAAATCAACTCGATAAAAATTTTCCCGTCCCTTTTCTCCTGTTGAATCATCACGATATTAAACTCGACGATTTTGAATGGCACTGGTTTAACCTGGCAGGTTATGAAGAACTTGAAGACGATACTAATGTCTTGACCGTGACTTACGGCGAATATCAGTGGTTCAGCCTGAAAAATCTTTACGACACTCAATATCAACGCAAGGGCGGAATAATAAAAATCTTTGAGCGTTGAACTTTTCAGCGCCCGTTATGATATTATTTCAGTTAAAATATTTTTAAAGGGAGATATTTTTTAAGATGCCGGAGCAGCATTCGCCAAACAATAGAAGACGCAATTATTATGATGATGACGCGCCAAGAAATTTCAAAATAGATCCTGAAGAAGTCCTTTACATTAAAAATCAAGAACAATTACACGCAAGAATTAGACAACAGACCGAAGCACAGCAGCGAAAATTTAATCAAGAACATCAACGCCCCCAAAAAAGAAAAGGAGTCTCGATTTTAAAAATCATGCTCATGACTTTCCTGTTGGTTATCTTACTGGCAACAGGAGCATTAAGCGCCGGGGTCGCGTGGTACGTTGTAAAACTTTCTGAAGACCTTCCCTCAATGGTCGAACTTGCTAACCCTAAAAGCAGTCTTCCTTCTATTCTTTATGACAGAAACGGGAAAGTCATTGCGCGGCTCTTCATAGAAAACCGAACGCCCCTTCCCCTTCATCAAGTGTCGCCCGAATTGGTCAAGTCCGTATTAGCGGCTGAGGACTCCGCGTTCTATCAACACGGAGGAATAAGAATAGGCTCAATCCTTCGCGCACTATGGACAGATATTGTCGAAGGCGGAAAGATCCAAGGCGCAAGCACTATAACCCAACAGCTTGCAAGAAATTTATTCCTGACTCACGAGAAAAGCATAACCCGAAAAGCTAAAGAAATTATTATCGCAATGAGGCTCGAAAAATTATTTCCTAAAGATAAAATTCTTGAGCTTTATTTAAATACTATTAACTTCGGGCACGGTGCTTGGGGAGTCGAAACGGCCGCCCGAACTTATTTTGATAAGTCCGCAAAAGATTTAGACTTAGCTCAAAGCGCAATACTTGCCGGGCTAATTGCCAACCCCGGACGCTATAACCCTCTAAGCAGTCTTACAAACGCTAAGGCCCGTCAAAATTACGTGCTTGGCCGACTGGAGACTCTTGGCTGGATAACTCCGGAGCAAAGGCAGGAAGCTTACAACGAAGAATTAGAATTCAGAAAGCGCGTTAATAGAATAGAAGAGTTTAACAGAGCGCCTTACTTCGTGTCGCATTTATTATTCAATGACTTATTACCTAAGTACGGCAAGGACGAAGTCTATAGCGGCGGCATGAAAATTTATACAACGCTCGATATAGATCTTCAAGACAAAGCCCGTGAAGCTATCCAGACTCTAAAAGATAACATCATGGGCGCGTTAGTCTGTCTTGAGTCTGATACGGGAGAAGTCTTGGCCCTAGTCGGAGGAAAAGATTTCAAAGAAAGCAAATTCAACCGCGCTACACAGGCAATCCGCCAGCCCGGTTCAAGCTTCAAGCCTATAGTTTACGCCGCGGCTATGGAGGAAGACGTAATGCCAAGCGATCATTTTCTTGACGCTCCTATAACTTTCAGACAAGGAAGCGGGAAGGGGTGGTCGCCCCAAAACTCAAGCAAAAATTACGCGGGCGAAGTGACTTTACAGCGGGCGCTCACGAATTCTTTGAACACCGTAGCCGTAAGAGTAGCCGCTTATATCGGAACAGATGTAATAGTCCAGATGGCCCGCAACATGGGAATAGAAACAAAATACTTGCCTAGCGATTTATCAGTCGCGTTAGGTTCAGCAAGTTTAACGCCTCTTGAAATGGCCGTAGCCTTTAACTGCTTCAACAACGGAGGACGGAGAATAATTCCTTTAATGATCCGTGAGATCCGTGACCGCGACGGAAATATCCTTGAGCAGCGCGAGACAGCTTCAAATCAGGCAATGAGGCCGGAAACTTCTTACGCTATTCGCTCAATGCTTCAGGACGCTGTACGGGCAGGAACAGGAAGACCGGCTGCGCTCCCAAAAATTAACGTTTTCGGCAAGACGGGGACTTCTAATGATTTCATTGATGCTTGGTTTGTCGGAGGCGTGCCCGGCTTAACTACGGCCGTATACGTTGGACGCGACGACCATAAATCAATGGGCCGCCGTGGCTTCGGAGGAACTATCGCGGCTCCGGTCTGGAAAAAATTTATGAGCTACGCCGTTCAGGTTGAGAACACTCCGGAAAATTTTGAAACTCCTCCTTCGTGGGTTGAAGTTGATAAGGTTGCGATCTGCAGAAATTCGGGTTATCTTGCCCGGCCGGGCTGTCAATCAGTGCCGCTGTTCTTTCCGCGGGGCAAAGCTCCTACAACTTCATGCCCGATTCACGGCGGGAGCTACAAAGCAGCAAACGACGACCCAAGAGGCCCGAGATTATTTTTAGTCGAACAGGACGACACTTATTTAGCAAAGCTTGAATCCCGTGAGGCTCAAGATGATTCAGGCTCTTCAAGTTCAAGCGAAGAGTCCGCAGCTTATACAGCACAGCAGCAAGTTACAGTCCCGGCGACTCAAGCTTCGGCTATTCCTCAACCAAGGCCCACGCCGCCCGCAAGACAGGAAACACCTATTAACGAAGTTGAGCAACGTTACAGGCAGCTCCTAAAAGAGTATGGCTTGGAATAAATAAATTAAGAGGGGAGATTTTTTTTTATGGCATTATTTGCACAGGATAAGAATTTAGCGATGGAACTTGTACGATCGGCAGAAGCTGCGGTCATGGCTTCGGGCCGATGGTTCGGACTCGGCAACAAGAACGAAGTTGACCGCGCCGCAGTCGAAGCTATGCGCTACGTTCTTCACGGTGTCGATATGAAAGGCGTTATCGTTATCGGCGAAGGTGAGAAGGACGAAGCCCCTATGTTATTCAACGGCGAAGAAGTAGGAACAGGCAAAGGCCCCGAAATGGATATAGCAGTCGATCCTATCGACGGAACCCGGCTTGTTGCTCAAGGACAGGACGGAGCAATCAGCGTTATCGCCGCCGCGCCTCGTCATTCAATGTTCAGCCCCGATGATTTATTCTATTTGAACAAAATCGTAACAGGCCCGGAGGCCGCAAGCTATATTGATATTCAAGCGCCTGTTGAGTTCAACGTAAGGATCGTAGCCAAGGCCAAGGGCAAATCGATTCACGAAACAACCGTAGTAATGTTAGACCGCCCGCGCAATCATGACATTCTCGAACGCGTCCGGGCTATGGGCGCAAGGATAAGGCTTATAGGTGACGGTGACGTAGCCGGAGCTTTAATGACTTCTCTTCCCGGGCATGAGTCCGCAGATTTATTGCTAGGTATCGGCGGATCTCCCGAAGCCGTAATCACAGCCTGCGCTATGAAATGTCTTGATGCTAACATGCAATGCCAGCCCTATTTCAGAAACGAAGAGGACGAGGCCAAGGCAAGAGCCAGAGGCTTGACCCGCGACACTGTCTTGACGATTGACGACTTGGTCAAGAGCGACAATGTTTTCTTCGCGGCGGCCGGAGGTTCGGACGGAGATTTATTGAAAGGCGTTCACTATCACGGCGCACATATTGAAACGAATTCCCTTTGCATGAGGGGAAGCTCCGGGACAATTCGTTATATCACGGCCGTTCACTCACAGAAAAAACTTGCTGAAATGGGAGGCAACATTGCCTACGATCCTTCAGTAAGAGAAGAAACAGGAATGTAATTTTATTTTTATAGCAAGCACAATTTATTTTCTATAAAACCCCTCCGACCATTCGGGCGTGTGAATTAACAACCCCCTCCGGCCCTTCAGGCCACCTCCCCAAGGGGAGGCTTTGTGTAGCAGGAATCTTAGCCTCCCTCGGGGGAGGGGAACCGCTTGCGGTGGTGGGGGTCTTTAAAGAGAGGGCCAGCTTGCTGGCGAGAGGGGGTATAGCTTTTTAAGTTTGCTTAGTATACTTTTTAGATTTATAGAATTTATAGAATTTGTAATGCAGAAAGGACAGTAATTTAAAATGAATTTAATCAGCGCACTCACGGCTTGGCTTGTTAATACTATTGGCCGCATGGGCTACACCGGAATAGTATCTTTAATGTTTCTTGAGTCGTCGTTCTTCCCTTTTCCAAGTGAAGTAGTTATGCCGCCGGCGGGTTATTTAGCTTGGAAGGGAGAAATGTCTTTGACGCTCGTATTGATTTCCGGGATAGCTGGAAGTATTTTGGGTGCGCTGTTTAATTACTGGATAGCCGTCAAGCTTGGAAGACCCTTCTTATTAAAATACGGCAAATATTTTTTTATATCGCCCGAGTCGATTCAAAAGGCCGATGACTTTTTCTCGAAGCATGGACACATAAGCACGTTAGTAGGAAGGCTCTTGCCCGTAATCCGTCAATATATTTCCCTTCCGGCCGGAATAGCGCGAATGCCAATGAAGACATTTTTATTATTTACTACCATAGGCGCGGGAGCTTGGGTGGTTGTCTTGACGTTCGCGGGCTATCTGCTCGGGGAACATCAGGAATTATTGAAAGAGTATCTTCACGTTATAACGATTGCCTGTGTCGGCTTGGCTGTAATTTTGGCCGGAGGCTATTACTTCATTAACAAGAGGCGCAAGAAATCATGAGCGGCGTTCTAGGCGTAACGCTCCGGGGAATGGAGGCCTTGCCGGTTGAAGTCGAAGTAGAAATCACCGGCGGCCTTCTTGCTATTTCTATAGTAGGAATGCCGGACGTAGCTATTCGCGAGTCGCGTGAACGCGTCCGGGCGGCGTTACGTTCGGTAGGAATAAATTTGCGCGGGCGGGTATCTGTCAATCTTGCCCCGGCGGATATTCCGAAGGAAGGAGCGTTATTAGATCTCCCGATAGCCTTGGGCATGTTGAAGGCTTCGGGAAATCTGACTCAATGTCCCAAGGCTTTATACATGGGGGAGCTTGCGCTTGACGGAAGATTAAGGCGAGTGCGAGGCGCAGTTCCGGCGGCGTTCCTGGCAAGAAGTCTTAACATTCCGTTATACGTTCCGAGTGAGAACGCCGAAGAGGTTGCACTTGTTCAGGGGGTTGAAGCTTATTGCGCTGATAGTCTGGCCGAGCTTGCAATGATGTTGACAGGGGCCGAAGAGCCGAAGCCGGTGCCTCCGGTTCATGTGGGTGAGATTGACGAAGCGGCCGATCCGGATTTCGCTGATATTAAAGGACAGCTGGCCGCGCGCCGGGCAGCAGAGATAGCCGCGGCCGGACATCATAATTTATTGTTAGTAGGATCGCCGGGGAGCGGAAAGACTTTAATAGCACGAGCTATCGCCGGAATATTGCCGCCCCTTACAGATGAAGAACTTGTCGAAACAATTTTAGTCCGAAGCACTTTAGGAATGGACACGAAGCCAACAAGACAACGGCCCTTCAGAATCGTACACTTCACGGCCAGTACGGTTTCAGTTTGCGGCGGAGGGAATCACTTGCGCCCGGGCGAAGTTTCTTTAGCTCATAGGGGCGTTTTATTTCTTGACGAGTACACGGAGTTCAAGCGCGACTTAACAGAAAGCCTACGCGCTCCGATTGAAGACGGAGTTATAACAGTAAGCCGGGCCGCCGGGACTGTCACATACCCTTCGAGAGTCCTGTTAATCTTGGCGGCTAACCCTTGCGCTTGCGGTTATAACGGTGATCCTGTAATTCCCTGTAAATGTT
Organism: Synergistaceae bacterium; assembly: GCA_017450825.1. Lineage (GTDB taxonomy): Bacteria > Synergistota > Synergistia > Synergistales > Aminobacteriaceae > JAFUXM01. The sequence goes on along the minus strand of JAFSSV010000006.1, from coordinate 4,632 downwards.
CTTCGCTTGACATTGAGCGCTATAAAAGAAAATTATCCGGCCCTATCATGGACAGAATAGATCTTCAAATTAACGTCCCTAGACTCACGCCGGAGGAGTTACTGTCTTTTAGTAACAAGGCCGAAGCTCCCGAGTCCAGCGCCGAGATCCGCAAGCGGGTTATCAAGGCCCGCAAGATTCAGCAGGAACGTTGGAAGGAATTTAATCTCGTCTGTAACGCCGAAGTCCCGGAGAAATTAGTTAAGCGTTATTTAATTCTTCCGGAGGACTCGCGGGCGTATCTTGCGAACATGGCCGGGAAATTAAATTTATCGGGCCGGGGATTGAGCCGTGTCCTGAAAGTTTCACGAACTATAGCAGACCTGGCAGGCGAAGAAGAAATTTCAAAAAAGCATTTAGCAGAGGCCCTTATGTATCGCCAAGGCTACGGGAGAAGATAAAACCACCTTCCTTCTTCTTACCACAACCCCTCCGGTTCGCTTCGCCGCTCACCACCTCCCCAAGGGGAGGCTTTATATAGCAAGAATCTTAGCCTCCCTTGGGGGAGGGGAACCGCTTGCGGTGGTGGGGGTATTTAAAGAGAGGACCAGCTTGCGGCAGGGGGTTGCTTTCAAAAGGACCAGCTTGCGGCGAGGGGGCTATAGCTTTTTAAATGTGCTTAGCTTAGTATAAAAATTTAAATCAGGAGGAAAAAAATTTTTCATGAATATTTATAGAGATAAGAAGCTCGGAATAATCGGCGCAGGGGTGAGCGGTCAGGGGCTTGCTCTTCTTGCAAGGAGATTAAAAGCTAAAGTATTTGTATCTGAACAAAAAGAAATTCCAGACGACATTAAAAAAATTTTTGAGAAAAATAAAATCGAATTTGAAGAGGGAGGCAACACCGAAAAAATTTTTGAAGGTACTGACGAAATTTTAATCAGTTCGGGCATTCCTCCGAAGGCTGAAATTTTACATGAGGCCGAGGCTAGAGGCATAAAGCTTACGGGCGAATTAGATTTTGTTATTCCCTTCATAAAGACTCGAAAGCTTATCTGTGTGACGGGTTCTAACGGTAAAAGCACAGTAACTTCTTTAATAAATCATATCTTGAACAAGGCGGGCTTCAAGGCAGCGGCCGGAGGAAATCTCGGAAAAGCAGCGGCGAGTTTCACGCGGGAAAAATTTGACTCGGTTGTCTTGGAGCTAAGCAGCTTTCAACTTGCAAGGGCAACAAAAAATTTACGCGCCCTCGTTTCAATCATAACTAATCTTGCGCCCGATCATATTGACTGGCACGGGAGCTATGAAAATTACGTTGCGGCTAAGGCAAAAATTTTACAGCTTCGTCACCTGAACGGCTGGGGAATAATTCAGGAACGGGATTACGAAATTCTCAAGCCCGAAGGAAAAATAATTACTCTAAGCTGGAACAAGGACTCAAAATTCCAAACCGAAGGCAAAATTTTTATGGACGCGGATAAGCAAGAAGCGACTCTGATTTTAAACGGGGAGCCGGAAAAATTATTTGACTTCAATCAAATAACCTTGCTTGGCGATCATAATCTTGAGAATGTAGCAATGAGTCTCAGCGCCGTGAAGTTAATTAATTCTAATTTATTATTCTTGACGCCGGTCGAGTCACTTATAAACGGTTTCAAGCCTTTGCGTCATAGATGTGAGCTTGCAGGAGTCATTGACGGCGTTCAATACGTTGACGACTCAAAAGGAACGAACGTCGCGGCGAGTGCAACGGCTATGAAATCTATCAAGGGCCGCAAGGTAATTATTCTCGGAGGACAGGGCAAAGGCGAAGAATATTCGGAGCTTGCCAATACGGTCAAGGCTGAATGTGATTACGCTGTCTTGATTGGACAGGAGGCTGAAAAGATTCAAGAAGCTCTTAAAGCTTCGGGCTATGAAAATTTCAGGAGGGCTTCGGGAATGGAAGAGGCCGTGAAAATTTCTCACGAGCTGGCCCGGCCTGGAATGGTTGTCTTATTGTCGCCGGCCTGTACGAGCTGGGACATGTATAAAAGCTACAAGGCCCGGGGCGAAGATTTTTGCCGCCTCGTAAAAGAATTAGAGCAGCAGGGGAATTAATAAATGGTAGAAGTTATTATTCCTTTTATATTGAGCGGCTGCGGAATGGTAATGATCTCGTCGCTGTCCTTGCGTAACAGTATGGGCGGCGGCGATCCTTATGCTGCTCCGTTAAAACAGTTCCAGAGTATCGGGATCGGAATAACCATAATGATAATGTGCCTGTTATGTTCGACAAGCTGGATAAAAAAGAACAGCGGGAAAATTTTCGCCGGCTCGTTATTGCTTTTAATTCTGGCTACGATTCCCGGCATAGGAATTAAGGTCGGAGGTGCTAGGCGTTGGCTTGCGATTCCGGGTTTTCGTTTTCAGCCGCTTGAAGTAGTTTTATTTTCGTTGCCGATCTTCATGGCCAAGCGCCTGAACGAAAAGGATGTAATGTACAACCGAGGGGAGTTTCATTCGTTTTTAAGTCCGACTCTTTCTACGATAATTTTGCTTGTTATTCCTTTGATGCTCCAGCCGAACTTAGGCGGAGCGATTCTTGTCACGGGGATCTGCTTTGTAATGCACATAGAGCGCCGGGGCTGGAAGTATCCCTTATGGGGAATTTTCATTGGAGCGATAGCCGTAGTAATTTTAATTCTTGTTGCGCCTTATAGAATGAGAAGGTTTTATGCGTTTTGGGATCCATGGTCTGATCCAATGAACGCTGGCTTTCAGATTATTCAGGGGCTTATAGCATTTGCCAACGGGTCATTAACTGGAGTCGGAATAGGGAAGGGCCTTCAGGATAAAAGATATTTGCCCGAGGCACAGACGGATTATATTTTCCCGACTATTGGCGAAGAGTTCGGCTTAGCTGGCACGATGTTTTTGTTATTGCTTTATGCTGTTTGGACATGGAGGGTCTATTATATTTACAAGAACGCCCGGGACTCTTTCTCAAAATCTCTTGCGCTGGGGCTTACGGCTTCTGTAATTTTTCCGATGTTTGTAAACGTTGCGGGTGTAACGAAGCTTATGCCTTTGACGGGAATTCCTTTGCCGTTCATAAGCTACGGAGGAAGTTCAATGATTTTCATGTGGGCCAAGATAGGTTTATTAATGAATATAAAAATAGAAAGCCAGGAGAATAATCCGTCGCTTGCGACAGCTCCTGCTGTGTCACGAGTCAAAAATACTAAAACCAGAAAATGAAAAACGAAAAAGATAATAAAAAATTTTTGATAGCCGCCGGGGGAACTGGCGGTCATATTTTCCCAGCTATAGTTATGGGCCGGAACTTTGAGAAGGAAGGCGCGCAAGTCCAATGGCTTTGCGGCGCTCGTCAACTTGAACAGGAAATTTATAAAGCTCAAGGCGTTTCGCCTTTTACGCTTTCTATTGAAGGCTCGCCCCTCGGGACTAGTTCAATCAAAAAAAATTTTAGGCGATGCCTTTCGTTAATAAAATCTTTTTTTGAAACTTTTAGCTTTATAAAAAGTTTCAAGCCTGACGAGATTTTTTTATTCGGCGGATATATTTCATTTGCGCCGCTGATTGTTGCAAAGCTCAAAAAGATTCCTGTGACTCTTCACGAACAGAACGCAATCGCAGGAAAAGTGACTCGCTTTGCTTTGAGGCTTGGCGCGAAAATCATAACGGGCTGGCCTGAATGTGAAGGGCTTGAGAAAAAAGATTTTGAGTATACCGGGATTCCTGTTCGCGAACCTGTGAGGCTTGAAAGGGAAGACGCGTTGAAAACTTTAGGGCTTGACCTTGAGGCCGGAGCAAAAATTATTTGTATCTCTGGCGGATCTTTAGTGAGCGGGCCTTTGAATTCTCTTTTGACGAAGACGGCGGAGCTTTGCAGAGATTTTGAATTTGTTTTTATCTCTCATGAGAAAAAAGATTCGGGCAACGTTCATTTTATTTTGCCTCAATGGAATATGAATCCTTTTTATTCTATTGCAGATGTTTTAGTTTGCAGGGCTGGGGGATCGACTCTTGCTGAAGTTCTTAGCTGGGGGATTCCTGCTGTTTCTATTCCATGGCCGGAGGCGGCGGATAATCATCAGACTAAAAACGCTGCGGAGTTCGTCAAGCTTTCCCGTAATAAATCGCGAGCCTTCGACGAGAACGACACCCCGGAAAATCTAGCACGAGTCATAGGGGATTTAATTTTAAAAAAGTAATTTCCTCGCCTTTAGCCTCCCCTTGGGCCGGACAAAAAGGTGGCCTGAAGGGCCGGAGGGGGTTGAGTCTTAACAAAAATTTTTTTAAGATAACCTCCTCGCCAGCAAGCTGGCCTTGTTGGAAAAGTAACCCCCCTGTCAGCAAGCTGACATCCCCCCTTTCAAGGGGGACGAGAGAGTTCTTCGACATATTCTATTTTTTAACCCCTTGCCTCCCCCTGTGTAAGGGGAGGTGCTGAACGAAGTGACGCGGAGGGGTTTTGGTTAAAAAAAATTTTTTTAGGAATAACCCCCTCGCCGCAAGCGGCCCTCTCCCCCCTTTACAGGGGGCGCAAGAGCAACGCAAAGCCTTAAAAAATTTTTTAACAGGAGAATAAATTTTTTATGAAGCTAGTTTTCTTTTCAAATTATTTCAATTCACATCAGAAGCCTT
>JAFSSV010000066.1 GCA_017450825.1 Synergistaceae bacterium | reverse complement strand
ACAGCAGAAAGTATCGAGCCGAAATTCATTTGTTGAAAGTCCGGCCTGTAGCCCTTCTCACGACAGAACCCAAGAATAATATTAATTTCATAGCCAACGAGCATATTATTTTTTATGTACGCGAACGTGGGAGTTTCACTGTCTAAGGCAATTCGTATAGTGCCATTTGTATCTGGAAAATTCCTGTAATCTATGACAGCTTTGCGGCTCTCGTCGTCCCCGAACCATATTGAACGAAGCTCTTCAAGTGTTCCGTTAGACGTTATGCGCCGTATATATTCGTCCAGCTCATCAGCAAGCGGATTATTTTCAGGATCTTTAGGAAAGACAAAAGCGTTAATAATATCCCCAAGATTTTCGTCTATGTGAGTGAAGTTACTGTTCTCCTTTTCAAGCGATAGTATTATGGGTTCATCTAACGCGAATGCGTCAAGTTTGCCCAGCTTAAGCTCTTCTATCATGTTAGCGAAAATATCAAAGTAAACTATCTTGGCATCCGGAATTTTTTTCTTGACTATGTCGGGCATTATTGTCCCTACCGGGGCGCCGATACGTTTTCCGCTGAAGGCTGAGAAAGCTTGGGACGCCGTCTTTTGAGGAGCTGGCGAGTCTGTATTATCGCGAACAATAGCAATAACATTTACATCGAACATGTAATCAGAAAAAGTAACTTCTTTCTTGTTTTCTTCAGTAACGTAGAGATTTGAAAGGGCGATATCAATATTACCGCTCTTGAGAGCCATTAATATACTTGCAAAATCATAAACCTTAAACTCAATCTCAGCTCCGATATAAGCCGCAAACCTCCGGGCAAGTTCAATGTCATAGCCTGCCAGCGTGTTGTTGGAATAAAAACTGAACGGCATAATATTTCCAGTTGTGCCTACGGTGAGATGAATATTTGATTTTTCAGGGACAGCAATATCCATGTTAGCTTCGGGGTCATACAGCCAGCGTCTATACATATCTGATAACGTTCCAGCGGTTTTAAGTTCTGCTATGAACGCGTTGAATTTTTCTTTGAGGGCGGGAATTTTGGAAATTTCTGAAATTCCTGCGGCTATAGGCAAAGGATTGCCCAATGTGCCATCAAGAATCCTTAAACCGTCAAGGCCGTTTTTCATTGCCGCAATGGCCTCGGGCTCGCTCCAGATAACAGCGTCAATTTTTCTGTTCTTAAGAGCGAGGCAAGCGTCCAGCAAATTATTGTAAGGATTTTTTCGAGCGTTAGGCAGAAACTTCAGTGTTTTATCATATATAGGCCCGTATGAACTGCCTCCTAATTCATAGCGCCGGTCATTGAGCTGTAATATTGACGTAATTTCTGAAGGAGCACTGAAGCTTATATTTGGAAAAAGATAAATTATTACTAAAAAGGCTAAAAGCCATGAAAAAATTTTACGAACAGACATTAAAGTCACCTTTCATTAAAGAATATGAATTCTCCAATATTATATACACTTAGAAGCTAACCATTCCACCGCTTCTTTTTAAAATTTTTAAAGAACCCCCAGCACCGCAAGCGGCCCGCCAAAAACCCTCCCCCGAGGGAGGCTAAGATTCTTGCTACACAAAGCCTCCCCTTGGGGAGGTGGCCAAAGGCCGGAGGGGGGTGTTTTAAAAAAAGGGAAGTGTCGTTGTGAGGTCGGAGGGGTTCTTGTTAAAAGAAAAAGGGAGGTGGTCTGAAGGGAGGTCGAAGGGGTTCTTGCTTACGTGATAGAATTTAAGAGCTTAAAAATTTTTTTTAAATAACAAAGGAGAAAAAAATTAATTCATGAACATCAAGCCCAATAACATAATGAAGCAAGTTAGACAAATGCAGTCGCAAATGATGCAGATACAGGAGTCCTTGGCAAAAGAAACAGTCGAAGCCTCAGTAGGCGGCGGAATGGTAAGCGCAACCTTCACAGGCCAGGGCGATATAGTCGGAATTAAAATAGATCCCGAAGTCATTAACCCCGACGATAAAGAAATGCTCGAAGACTTAATAGTCTCGGCCGTCAACGAGGGACTCAAGAAAAGCCGCGAACTTATGACCGAACGCATGGGTGGCATAACCGGCGCACTCGGAGCTATGGGAATGGGGTTCTGATTTTTGGAACCGGTAAGCGATTTAATAGCGGCCTTGAGAAAATTTCCCGGGCTTGGCAATAAGAGCTCAAAGCGGATAGTCTTTTACTTGCTTAGAAAAAGCAACGAAGAATTACAGGAACTCGGGGACTTAATCTCAGGGCTTAAAAAAAATTTATATACCTGTCAATACTGCGGGAACGTTTCAGCTCATGACCCCTGCGAAATCTGTTCAGACCCTTTAAGAGATCAAAAAACTATTTGCGTAGTCGATAACCTTGAAGCCCTCGAAGCCTTTGAACAGGCCGGAGTCTATAACGGGCTTTATCATGTTATCGAAGTCACAGGCTCTTCAAAGGCCGGAGCAGACTTCAGCGAAGAAGAAATAAAATTTCTTATCAAGCATGTTAAACACGTCAAAGCTAAAGAAGTAATAATCGCAATGAGTCCTAAAGTTGAAAGCGATCTTGCTTATTACGCTCTTGTTGAAAGACTTCACGAGGTCAAGGGACTCGAAGTCACTAAGCTCGGCCTTGGAATTCCAATGGGCGGAATAATAGAATTTGCGGACAGGCTCACACTTCATTCAGCTTTAGAGTCTCGAAAGAAGGTAGAATAAATTTTGAGCGGCAAAAAATTTTCTTTTATTATTGTCGCCGGAGGCAAAGGCTCACGAATGGGCAACGAGAAAAAACAATTCGCCCTTCTTAATAATAAACCCCTCTGGCAATGGAGCGCCGAACGTGCCGCCGAGTTAAAAGACTCCGGCATAGCTGAAATAATTTTAGTAATCCCGGCGGACTCGTCACTTGAAGAAGAAGAAAAATTTTCTTTGAAGGCTGATATTCCTTTTAAAGTCACAAGGGGAGGAAGCGAACGCGCAGGGTCTGTCTTGAACGGATTACGGGAGGCCGAATGCGAATATGTTTTAGTTCATGACGCGGCTAGACCATTCGCAAGCAAAAAAATTTTTCTTGATTTAATCGAAAAAACAAACGAAGACACCGGAGCGATCCCCTTGTTGCCTGTTGCTGACGCTCTGAAAAAAAAGGACGCTCTTGAAAATATTTCCTGCGTTGAACGCGACGGACTTTTTATAACTCAAACGCCTCAAAGTTTCCCGCGTGAAAAATTAATCGCCGCTGTTGAAAAAAATTTAAATGCCAAGGACGAAGCCGAGGCTTGGCTCGAAGCCGGGCATAAATTAGTTGACGTTAAGGGCGACAGAAATAATTTTAAAATCACTTGGCCGGAGGATCTTTCAATGGCAAAGAAGATTGCTGAACAAAAAATTATCCGTACGGGAATCGGCTATGACGTTCACCCGTTAGTCCCTGAAAGAAAATTAATTTTGGGCGGAGTGTTAATCCCTTCGCTTTTAGGTCTGCTTGGAAATTCGGACGCGGATTTATTGACTCATTCTGTAATGGATTCGATTTTGGGAGCGGCCGGGCTTGACGACATAGGAACTATTTTCCCGGCAAGCGACCCTGAATATAAGAACGCCGACAGCGTGAAATTATTACAGAAAGTTTTGGAGCTTATTGAGTCCGAAGGCTGGCAAGTAAATTTTGTTGACGCTGTAGTTCAGGCGCAAGTCCCGCGTCTTAATAAATATCGCGACGAGATAAGAAATAATCTTGGGAAATTTTTTTCCTTCAATTTAAAATTCAAGTCTGCTGAAAATCTTGACGACTCCGGCCGGGGACTCTCAATGACTTCATGGTCGGTCGCAACGTTAGAAAGAAAAGATTAAAGTAAGCACACTTAAAAACTATAACCTTCTGTTAGCAAGCGGCTTTATTTAAAGACCTCCACCACCGCAAGCGGCCTTATTTGAAAGCAACCCCCCTGTCAGCAAGCTGACATCCACCCTTTCAGGGGGGACGGGAGAGTCCTTCGAGATCTTCTATTTTTTTAACACTCTTGCCTCCCCTGAAAGGGGAGGTGCCTGAACGAAGTGAGGGCGGAGGGGTTAATTTTAAAATAAAAGGGGAGGTAGCCGAAGTGAGGTCGGAGGGATTGTGATTAAAAAAGGGAAGTTGCCAAAGTGAAGCGGAGGGGGTTGTTAATAAAAAAAATTGGCCCAAGGGGTCGGAGGGGTTGGTTTTAAATAAAATTCTTTTTTTAGGAAATCCCCTTGTTAGCACGCGGCTTTCTTT
>JAFSSV010000065.1 GCA_017450825.1 Synergistaceae bacterium | reverse complement strand
GCTAAGACTTGATGAGGGATTGCTACGTCACAGCTTACGACTAAGTCATCGCTGTTCTTAATAATGTAAGTTATTTTTGTGATTGTCTTGCCCGGAAGGTCAGCAGTGTAAGTTGAGTCTCTTACAACTCCGTGAGACTCCATGAAGCCCGGCGTGACGGCGAAGGCAATATCTCCGGCTGTGCTGTACCAGAGATTATTATTAAATCTAAGGCCGTATTTTGAGCCGTCAGAAGTTTCAAGAACTGCGCCTAAATAATTTGCTCTGTTGTCGGCGCTTGCGATGTAAGGAATTCTATCGCCGCTGACTTGGAGCTGATAATCTCCCCAAGTTGCCACAACGCCTGTGCTGATTGTTACATCGGCTGAAATTTCTTTTGAGGTCGTTACCATTGCCCCGAAGCTTCCGTCGGAGTTCACGTCTTTATATTCCGTGAAGGCTTCTTCGCTGAAAGTGTAGCGTGAGTCACTGCTCAAGGTGTTATAGATTGAGTCGGTCATACGAACTTGAACGGCTTTTGGCCCGATTAATTTTGTTCCGCCGTTGGGAACATCAGCGCTCACTAACTGCGGGAAATCGCGCCGTGAGTGTCCGGTTGTTGCGGAACTTACAGCGTCAAGGCCAGCGTCTAAAAGCTCGGCGCTTGTCTGTCCAAGTTCGCCAGCGTAGAACTCCGCCCAAGTCATATCTGTTGTAGCGTAGCGATAAGTATCAGTCGCGTTAGCATTGTTAGTAATTCCTAACAAGAAACTTATCACGAGCAGCAAAAAAATTGAATGAGCTAAAAATTTTTTAGTACTCATAAATTTTCGTCCTTCCCTAATAAAATTTTAAAATTTATTTTTCGTGGGAATATTAAAGCATAAAAAGTTAGAGGAGTCAAAAATATTTTTTGTTATACTTAGTTCTAAAAAATTTTTTATTAACGGAGGAAAATTTATGGCGTACAAATTGGGAGAAGTAATTTTATCGCGCGACACTATCGCCCGCCGCGTCAAAGAATTAGCTGACGAGATCGCAAGAGATCATAAAGAGAACGGGAATGGTTTAGTTATCGTTGGAATTTTAACTGGAGCTGTATTTTTCCTTACGGATCTTGTGAGGGAATTGCCCGAAGACTTGGACGTGAGAATAGATTTTATGTCTGTCGCGTCCTACGGCGATAACACCGAGAGCAGCGGCGTAGTTAGAATTTTTCACGACCTCAAGTCTAGTATCGAAGGCAAGAATGTTATCGTTGTCGAAGATATTATTGACTCGGGGCTAACTCTTTCTCACCTCTGCGAAATCTTGAAGAGCAGAAACCCCGCAAGCCTGAAAATCTGCACGCTCCTTGACAAGTACGAGCGCCGTAAAGCAGATGTAAAAGTAGAATACTGCGGCTTCAGGATTCCGGATAAATTTGTCGTGGGCTACGGGCTTGACTATGCGGGCAAGTGGCGGCACTTGAAAGATATTAAATACGTCTTTGATGATAATCTTTAATATTAAGCCTCCCCTTGGGGAGGTAAAAACCCCCCACCACCGCAAGCGTTTTTTGTTAAATAACCCCCTCGCCAGCAAGCTGGCCCTCGTGTTGAGAAATAACCCCCTCGCCACTTCGTGGCCCTCTCCCCCTTAACAGGGGGCGCAGGGATTTTTCAAGATACTTTATTACCTTTACACCTTGCCTCCCCTGAAAGGGGAGGTGGCCGAACGAAGTGAGGTCGGAGGGGTTGATTTTAGAATAAAAGGAAGGTGGCCGGTCGCGTAGCACGCCGAAGGCTCTGAAGTGAGGTCGGAGGGGTTGTAGTTAAAAAGAAGGGGAGATGCCCAAGGGCCGGAAGAGATTGGACAAATAAAAAAACGGGAAGCCTTATTAAGTTCGGGCCTCCCGTTTTAATTTTGTTCAGACTTTATATAAAATTTCTTAGCGCGATAACAACGTAAGCATGACTCCCGCGGCAACCGCCGTACCGATAACGCCGGCAACGTTCGGACCCATCGCGTGCATTAACAGGAAATGCCCGGGGTATTCCTGCTGGACAACCCTCTGAACAACACGCGCCGCCATAGGCACAGCACTAACTCCAGCAGCTCCGATCATTGGGTTGATCTTTCCGCCAGATAAAACTTTCATGATCTGGCCAAACACAAGCCCGCCAAACGTAGAGAAAGCAAACGCTACAAGACCAAGCGCTATAATCGCAAGCGTTCCTACCGTCAAGAATTTATCAGCAGCCATTGTCGAACCAACTGAAAGCGCAAGGAAGATCGTTACAATGTTCATTAATTCGTTCTGAGCAGTGTTGCTGAGTCGGTCGGTAACGCCGCACTCACGCAATAAATTCCCGAACATTAAAGTTCCAACAAGCGGAACACAAGCCGGAAGAATTAAACCGGAGATTACAGTACAGACTATAGGGAATAAAATTTTCTCACGCTTGCTCACGGGTCTGAGCTGTCCCATGATAATTCCTCTGTCCTTCTTTGAAGTCATGAGCTTGATAACAGGCGGCTGAATCATAGGCACAAGGGACATATAGCTATAGGCCGCGACTGCTACAGCTCCTAAAATTTGAGTCTGTCCAAGCATGACCGTTAAATAAATACTCGTAGGGCCGTCGGCTCCTCCGATAATTGCGATACTTGCGGCTTCTTTAATATTGAAAGATACAAGGCCGTTCGTAAGAGTCCCAAGCCAGTTCGCTCCGATAAAGGCTACGAAGACTCCGAACTGTGCCGCCGCTCCAAGCAGGAACGTTATAGGGTTGGCGATAAGGGGCGCGAAGTCCGTCATTGCTCCGATACCTAAGAAAATTAAAATCGGGTAAATCTCAAACTCTGCTCCGTAATAAAGCGAACGTAAAAATCCTATAGTATGAGTCGCTTCGTTGTACTCGTCCCATATTCCGGACAAGGGCAAATTCACAAGCAGACAGCCGAACGCAATAGGAACGAGCAACAACGGCTCAAAGCCCTTCCCTATTGCTAAGTACAACAGGACGAATGAAACTAAGAGCATTATAATATTCCCTGTCGTGAGTCCGGCAAAACCTGATTTCAATAACAGGTCACTTAACGCGGTTAAATACATTTCCATACTGTTAATCAAATCCTTTCATTAAATTAATTTTTTTTGTATTGATTTCTTACGGATTAATTTATCACAATGCTTATGAATTTGGCAATTAAAAAATTACTCCTTCAAAGACTTCTACAGCGGGGCCGGTCATGAAGCAACGATTATCTTTGTCAATTTTTATTTTCAAATCGCCGCCTCTTAAATGAACTAAGACATTACGATCTAATTTTCCCGCCAGCAACCCAGCGAAGGCCGAAGCTGTCGCGCCTGTTCCGCAGGCTAACGTTTCGCCGCTCCCCCGTTCATAGACTCTCATATTAATTTCTGTTCTGGAGATAATCTCAATGAATTCAGAATTGACTCGCCGGGAAAATCTTGAATGATTTTCAAACGCAGGGCCGATTGCATTAAATTCTGAAGCAGGCCATGAATTTATATTTTGAATCTCCGGGTTGTCTTCCAAAAAATAAACAGCGTGGTCATTCCCAACGTCAACGCCAATAAATTTTAAATTCATGTTATTAATTAAAATTTTTTCCGGGACTTCGCTGGCACTTTGAGCTATGCCCATATCTACGCTGGCATTAATGACCTTATGATTTTCGATTTCAAGCGCAATTTCTTTCACGCCCGAAGGGGTATCAATGCGGGCTGTGTTCCCGTTAATAATTCCATGGTCATAAATATATTTTGCTACACAGCGGATCCCGTTGCCGCACATTGAGCCTTTAGAGCCGTCGGCGTTGTATAACTGCATGAACGCGTCCGCATGATTTTTATTTTCCGGCGGCAAAATTAAAATCAAACCGTCCGAGCCAATGCCGAAATGTCTATCAGAAATTTTTTTTGCAAGCTCTTCAGGGTTAGAAATTTTTTCTTCAAAGCAATTCACATAGACATAATCATTTCCGCAGCCGTGCATTTTAGTAAAGCGCATTTTATTTTTTCTTCCCCTTTCTCTTCTTAAATAAAAAAAGCCCCCCGTTGAAGGGAGGCTTGGCTAGTATCGTAAAAGCACCTTAAAAGTAATAAACCCCTCCGCCTCATTTCATTCGGCATCTCCCCTTTTTTAAAACAACCCCCTCCGGCCTTTGGCCACCTCCCCAAGGGGAGGCTTTGTGTCACAAGAATCCTAGCCTCCCTCGGGGGAGGGGAACCGC
>JAFSSV010000064.1 GCA_017450825.1 Synergistaceae bacterium | reverse complement strand
GGGTAGAGGGAATAAAAGATGTCGAAGAACTCTCTTGCGCCCCGCCGTCCCTGTAAGGGAAGGGGGACCGCTTGCGGTGGAAGGGTTGGGGGAGAGGGCCACGAAGTGGCGAGGGGGTTATTTTCAAGTGCTTTTACTATATTAAAGTGCTGACAGGTCAGCGCCGTTCATGATTTTCACGTTTTCTTTTTCAAGCGCCCGTGAGGCTGTCGCGTTGTCGTTGACTCTAAAGATCATGTAAGCGCTTTCGGATTTTTTATTGCCTAGTATCGCGTACATATACTCGATATTAATTCCGGCGGCATTTAAAATCGAAAGGACTTTATTAAGTCCGCCCGGAACGTTTGGAACTTCGACCGCTAAAACGTCCGTAAGGCTTGCAACGAATCCTGAATCTTTCAAGACTGTTGCTGTTCCTAAAACGTCATCAACGATAAGCCTTACTATTCCAAAATCGCTCGTCTCTGCAAGAGAGAGTCCCCGCAAGTCTATATTTCTGTCGGCCAAGGCTTTTGTCATTTCATTAAGACAGCCCGGCCTGTTCTCAAGAAAAACAGAAATTTGTTTCACGCTCATAAAAAATTTCCCTCCTTCTTAAAAATTAAAAAACTTAAATCTTTCGGTTGTCGATAACGCGAACGGCTTTGCCCTCGCTTCGGGTTATAGTCTTAGGCGCAACGAGCGTAACCTTTGCTTTCAGTCCGAGAATTGAGCGCAAGCCTTCGACTAATTTTTCCTGCCTCTTATTGACTTCGCCAAGATTGTCCGTGAACATCTCCGGAGTCATTTCGACTCTAACGTCAAGAGTATCAGTGTTATTGACCCGGTCGACAATAATTTGATAGTTCGCCGGATAACCCTGATTAATCAAGACCGTTTCAATCTGGCTCGGGAAGACGTTGACTCCGCGGATTATCAACATATCATCTGTACGGCCCTTGAGCTTCGTCATTCTCACGTGAGTTCTTCCACAAGGGCAAGGCTCATGCGTTAAAGAAGTTATGTCGCGAGTCCTGTAGCGCAATAACGGGAAGGCTTCTTTGTCCAGCGTAGTAAAAACTAATTCACCCAAGCTTCCTTCGGGCAAAACTTCGCCGGTCTTAGGGTCAATTATTTCAGCTATAAAATAATCTTCGTTGATGTGCATTCCGTGTTGATCTTCGCATTCAAACGAAACGCCCGGGCCGCAAAGTTCCGTGAGGCCGTAAATATCATAAGCTTTGATTCCCATAGTAGCTTCTATATCGCGGCGCATTTCTTCGCTCCATGCTTCGGCTCCAAAAATTCCGGCCTTCAATGGAATGTCATTGGGCTTCAGTCCCATTTCCTTCATTCGTTCGCCTATGAAGGCGGCATAGCTTGGAGTGCAGCATAAAATCGTAGCTGAAAGATCTTTGATAAACATTATCTGTCTGTCAGTGTTGCCCGATGAAGTAGGAATAGTTAGAGATCCAAGCTTGTGGCTTCCGCCGTTAAGTCCCGGGCCTCCAGTGAAGAGCCCGTAACCGTAAGACACCTGCACGACGTCTTCATTAGTTCCGCCGGCCGCGACGATTGCCCGGGCACACATTGTCTCCCAGATATCTAAATCGTGTTGGGTGTAAAAGGCTACGACTCTTTGACCGGTTGTGCCGGAGGTCGATTGGATTCTTACGCAGTCTTTCAAGGGCTTGCCCATCAAGCCGTAAGGATAAGCTTTTCTTAAATCGTCCTTGGTTAAGAACGGGAGCTTATGGAGGTCGTCAAGCGATTTAATATCGTCAGGGGCAACGCCCTTTTCCTGCATCTTGGCGCGATAATACGGAACGTTCTCCCAAACGTGACGAACTTGTTTTAACAAGCGCTCGTTTTGAAGTTCGCGGATCTTTTCATGCGGCATACACTCGATCTCTTGCTGAAAATAATTTCCCATTAAAATAAAACCTTCTTTATAAAAAAATATTTCTATGCGTTCCTGCCAAGCTCAAAAGCTTTTTTGTTAAGCTCAAGAAATTTTTTAGGGACGCAAAACTCTATAGCCTCTTGCCATGCTTCGGACTTAATTTCCTCGAAGTAATGACTAAGCCGGCCAAGTAAAACCAGATTGACGGCCTTTGTGTTTCCTGCCTTCTCTGCTAATTCAACGCAGTCGAGCGCGTCAACTTTTAAGCCTGTCGCTTTGATTTTCTCAAGTAAATTTTCCGGGTAAGTCATAGCCCCGGTAAGAACGGGCATAGGGTCAAGCTGTTGTGTCGAAGTTACGATCTGTCCGTCAAGTTTTAGATATTCGAGCCAGCGGGCGGCCTCCAGAATTTCAAATGAGACAATAAAATCCGCCTGCCCCTTGTCTATAACGGGTGAAAAAACTTTGTCGCCGTATCTCACGTAAGTTACAACGCTCCCGCCTCTTTGACTCATTCCGTGAACTTCGGAAACTTTCACGTCAAAGCCCTGAACTGTAAGCAAGTGTCCAAGTATTTTACTTGCCAAGACGCTCCCTTGACCGCCGACTCCGACAATCATGATATTTTTCGTAGTCATGTTATTTACCCTCCTTTGAAGAAGTTGAAGTGCTGGCGAACGCTCCAGACTTGCAGAGCTGTACACAGACTCCGCAGCCTACACATAAAGTATTATCTACGTGAGCTTTTTTATCTTTAATAGACAGAGCGGGGCATCCGATCTTCATACATGCCTTGCAGCCTATACACTTGCTGACTTTTACTTTCAAGGGCGCGTTATGCTTCACGTATTTTAATAATGCGCAAGGGCGGCGGGAGATTATAACGCTGGCTTCATTGGCTTCTAACTCTTCGGTCAAAGCTTCCTGACATTCTTTCAAGTTGTAAGGGTCAACGACTCGAACGCGATTAAAGCCCATTGCCCGGCATAAACTTTCAAGATCAATTTTCCCGGCCGGGTCGCCTTTAATGTTGTAACCTGTCGTAGGGTTTTGTTGATGGCCTGTCATTCCGGTTATGGAGTTATCGAGAATAATTACAACGGACTTGCTTTGATTGTAAGCGATATTTGCAAGCCCTGTCATTCCGGAGTGCATGAAGGTAGAGTCCCCGATAACCGCAACGACTTTTTTATTTTTTTCGCCGTTATAATTTTCAAGAGCCTTATTAAATCCGTGAATGGCACTTACTGATGCGCCCATGCAGAGCGTCATATCGACTGCTGAAAGGGGAGCGACTGCTCCGAGGGTATAGCAGCCTATGTCGCCAAGGACAGTGCATTTATTTTTATTGAGCGTATAAAATAGTCCTCTATGCGGACAGCCTGCACACATAACCGGAGGACGGGGCGGGAGTGTTTCGTTTAATTTTTTGCCGGAGTTATTGGTGTTTAATAATTTTTCGGCGATAATGTTCGGGCTTAACTCGCCTTCGATCGGGAATAAATTTTTGCCTTCGACTTTCAGGTTAAGGGCTTTGCAATATTGTTCGATAAAATTATCAAGCTCTTCGACAACGACGAGTCGTTTAACAGATTTTGCGAAGGCTTTGATTTTTTCATCGGGCAAGGGCCAGACCATTCCGATTTTCAAGACAGAAAATAAATCTTCGCAAGCTTCTTTAACATACTGATAACAAGTTGAAGAAGTTATTATCCCGATAGAATTGTCCCGTCCCTCTTCGACGCGGTTTAAATCTGAATGCTCCGAAAAAATTTTCAGCCTGTGCAATCTATCTTCGACTACGGGGTGACGTTTGATAGCGTTGCCCGGCATCATGACGTACTTAGCTATATTTTTTTCGTAAGGGACTTCGATATCGTCGACTCGTTCGCCTATCTCAACGAGTGATTGAGAATGAGCAATGCGCGTACACATTTTAACTATAACCGGTGTGTCGAATTCTTCTGAAATCTCGTAAGCTCTCTTGAAAAATTCCAAAGCCTCTTGAGAATCCGAAGGCTCTAACATCGGGAGCTTTGCGGCTCGTGCGTAATGCCTTGAGTCCTGTTCGTTCTGTGACGAGTGCATACCTGCATCATCGGCGACACAGATAACCATTCCTGCATTAATTCCGGTATAAGAAATAGTAAACAACGGATCGGCCGCAACGTTCAAGCCTACGTGCTTCATTCCGCAAAAACTTCGGCGGCCTGCAAGCGATGCTCCGAAGGCTGTTTCCATTGCGACTTTCTCATTAGGGGCCCACTCGCAATAAATCTCGTTATATTTTGCGGCCTCTTCTGTAATTTCTGTGCTGGGTGTTCCCGGGTAACTTGACGCAACGCAGCAGCCCGCTTCATATAAGCCTCTTGCGGCAGCAGCGTTCCCTTGCATCAATCTTTTCATGTAAAATTTTTTCCCCCTTTAAAATTGAAGTGAATTGTAACACTTGAATAAAAATTAAAATGAATCATTAAAGCGATATTTTAACCCACTCTGGCTTATTTCGTTCACCAGCTCCCTTTTTCTTAACATTAACCCCTCCGGCCTTTTAGGTCTCCTTCCTTTTTTTTAACATTAACCCCTCCGGCCTCCCTTCGGTCGGCCACCTCCCCTTTCAGGGGAGGCAAGAGTGTAAAGGGAATAGAAGGTGTTGAAAAACTCTCTCGTCCCCCCTGAAAGGGGGGATGTCAGCTTGCTGACAGGGGGGTTACTTTTCACAAGGGCCAGTCAGCTTGCGGCGAGGGGGTTATTTTTCAACAAGAGGCCTAGCTTGCGGCGAGGGGGTTACTTTTCCAACAAGGGTCAGCTTGCTGCAAGGGGAGTTATCCTAAAAAAATTTTCCCGTCTTTAGATTTTACTTCGACATTGCCGGCCCACTGAAATATAAAACTTCTTGAACTCCTGATTAATCTTATTAACTCTTGACACCTGTCGCGGGAGAGAGTCGGAAGGTTTAACTTTCTTCCGGCGTAGCGAATAATCAAAGAGATCTCTTCGTTAGTTTTGGCTTTTAATTTTCGCCGGCTGAAAATTATTTCCGGGCTGGAAAAATCATCGAGGCATTCTCTGAAAAAATCTATGCTTAATTGCTCTTCGGAGAGTCTTACGGGCCTCATGTCTTCGCCAAAATTTGCCAAGTGTTCGACAGCGGAGGAATTAATTTTTCTTTCGATCAGCGGCAGGAGTTCGAGCCGGATAAAATTTCTTGTGTATTTTGAGTCAAGATTAGAGCTGTCCTCCCTCCAAGGGACTCCGCGGGCGAGCAGCATATCGCGCAAAAATTTCCGGCGCTTTTCCAAGAGCGGGCGATAAAATTTTACGCCATTGAATTCGCTTGATTCTGTAATGCCTACGCTGCCTCTAATGCCGGAGCCTCTTAGAATATTAAACAAAACAGTTTCGGCCAAGTCATCGCGGTTATGCCCGAGGAATACGGCGCGGTTGCCTCCGTTATTAACGTCAAAGATTCTAACGAGTTCACAAAGTCCTTGAAGTCTTAGACGGCGGGCGGCGGCTTCGATTGACTCGCCGGGCAATTTGTCTACAGGTACTTTGACTCTTTTTGTAGCTAAGAATAATTTGAGGCTGGAGGTGAAGCTGTCTACAAAATTTTGATCTTCGTCAGATTCATTTGCTCTTAGTCCGTGATTAATATGAAGGGCAATGACCCGGCCAGAATAAAATTTATAGAAGAGCCAGAGCAGAGCGATCGAGTCTCCTCCGCCTGATACGGCTATAAAAGCTGTAGCGCCGTTTTCAGGGAGCCAGCCCTGCCGCTTGCCTGTCTCTTTAAAAAATTTTTCGAGTGCGTAATCAGAAAACTCGTAAGGAATTTCTTTCTTGTAATTTTTATTTTGCATTGTAGAGGAGTCTGTAGATCATCAAGTTAGCGCTGACGCGTTGGACATAGCCGTTAGTTTCGGTAAATTTTACTGCTTCGATCCAGTGCGGGAGGTCTGCGTTCTCGTCAATGGTCTTGAGCCATTTATTAGCGTTGCCGCTCCCTGCGTTGTAGGCGGCCATGACGTACTCGGGACGGGCGAAGTTGCTGCTTAACCAAGCAAGGTGTGACGTGCCTAATTTAATATTGTCTGAAGCTGAATATAAATTATATTTTGAAAGTCCGGCGCGTTTTGCTTCGCCCTTAGCGGTTGCGGGCATAAGCTGCATGAGTCCTGCTGCACCTACCCAGCTTCGGGCGTTGACTTGGAAGGCGCTTTCCTGCCGCATTATCGCCCAAACAAAATTAGCCTCAACGCCGTATTGTTTTGAGGCTGCGTCAACGATATTTTTGAATGGTCGCGGATATAGGGCTTCGAGATCAGAACGGTAAAGAGTCGGGCTTGAAGTCATTAGAGTTTCGAGCCTTCGGGCTTCGGAATAACTTTCTTCGAGGCCGAGCCAACGCGACAGCATTAGCGCTCTATATAATTCTTTAGCGCTTGCCTTTGGTCTTGAAAGTTTCAAGTAAGCGTGATTAACAAAGCCCCAGTTTTCCAATTCAGTAGGCTTTATGTTTAAGTTAGGGTTGACTCCGTTTTTAATTACCGGGTTAGGATTAATTAATAGTCCATAAATCGTTAAGGGATATTTATTCTTTAAAGTGTTAAGAGTTTTATCGGCGGCTTTATAATCTCCGGCCAGGCTTTGAGCGTTAGCCAGCCAGTATAAAATTCTTGCTCTTCGATAAAAAGTCACGCCGGGTGCGTCGCATTGTCGAAAAAGTTTCACGGCCTCTTCAAAATTTCCTGTTGAAAGATTTCTCCAAGCTCTGTCCCATAAAACTTTAAAAGAAAAATTTGTATTAGGAAAAGATTTTAGGATTTTAGCTTCGAGCCTGTCGCGTTCTTTAGGATTGCTTGAGCCTTTGAGATTAACGAGGGCTTGAAGGGCGCGGGCTTGAATATTTCCGCGTCGTTCCTTTGAGATTCTTTCGAGGACAGCGACGGATTTATTGAACATGCCTTTATCTTTAGCAAGGTTAGAGATTCTTGTTACAGCTCCTGATGCGTAAGCGTTGCCGCTGATTGCGAGGCTTCCCCACATGTTGAGGGCCATATCGTTTTCTTTGAGTCTTGAATGACACCAAGCGCGGTAATAATTTGCTTTGCGGCCTTTAGCATTTTTTAAATATTCGAGTCCTTTTTGATTATTGCCTGCGGAATGGTAATAGACTCCAAGAGCTGTATAGATATTATTATTTTTTTTCTTGACTCTTTCCAGTATAGCGGCTGCGTCTTTGTCGCCTGGCTGGAGGTCTAAGAGCTGTAGTGCATGAGCGGCGGCGTTGGGATTATTTTTCAAGCCGATTAATTTTCCGAGCGTAAAGATTTTTCTTTCGTCAGTTCCTGCGTTGGCCAGCATTCGATTCAGGGAAGCGAGGGCGTTATTAGAGTCTTTTCTAGCGTCATAGAGTCGATATTGGGCCATAGCCACGTAATATTTCAGATCGACCGGAGCGGATTTAAAAAGACTGTTAGCGAGTTCGAGGGCTTTATTATTGTTGGTGTTCTCGTAAGCCAGCAAGAGGATCATATCGGCATAAGGTCGAACAGTAGCGGGGAAATTTTTTCTTTGAGCTTCGAGAATATTAACGACCTGCGGCCATTTATTTTGAAATCTGTAAGCGTTGGCCATGAGGGCGTAATCGTTAGGGGTTTTATTTTTTATAGAGGAGAAAGTTTTTTCCATTTCGGGCCAAGCTCTTCGCCAGAAGAGGTCTTTAAGATTCCTTGTTGAATTTTCGGCTGCGTTGACTTTAAAGGAAGATAGAGTTAATAGACTTAATAATATAAATAGGAAGATAAATATTTTTTTCCGCATTAAAATTTTTGAAACCTCCTGAGAGTATTTAATTGACAATTATATAATAGCCGGATTTCTTGTAACTCCCTTGCCAGTAAGCTGGCCCTCTCCCCCAACCCTTCCACCGCAAGCGGTCCCCCTTCCCTTACCGGGACGGCTGGGGCGCAAGGAGTCCTTCTATTTCGGCTACGTCCCTTGCCTCCCCTGTGTAAGGGGAGGTGGCCCGAAGGGTCGGAGGGGCTGTAGTTAGAAATAAGGAGAGG
>JAFSSV010000063.1 GCA_017450825.1 Synergistaceae bacterium | reverse complement strand
GTTGCTGATTGGGGGCTGTTGCGTTGGCTCGAAGCTTACTTGTCTAATAAATATTTAACAGTTGTTCCCACATGGTTTATGCGTGACTTGTTCGTTTTGAATCTCTTGGCCGTGTTCATTCTGAAAATCTTGGACGCGTTCCCGAAAATTTCTGCGGCTGTTTTAGTGCTTGCTTGGCTGTTCGTTCCCGAGGAGCTTTATGAAAGTTCAACTTGGGAATTACAGGCAATATGTTTCTTCGGGCTTGGCTGTCTGTTCGTGAGAAAAAATTTCAAGCTTGAGATCTTCGACAGAGTCCCCGCGCTTATTCATTGGGTAGTGTACGTTGCCTTGGTCGTTGCGGATCTTTTGACGCGGGGAAAATTTTTCAACTTGTTCATACATCGTCTGGGCGTGATATACGGAATCATATTTTGGTATTCATGCGCGACAAAATTTAAAGCCGGCGGCCTGAAAAATTTTCTGCTCGGCTTCTCGGCCTTCAACTTCAGCATTTATATTTTCCATGAGTTAATGATGAGTTGTGTTCAAAAAGTTTTTGCGCGACTCTTTCCGGCGACTCCGACCTTTCAATTATTCCTTTATATTTTTGTGCCAATGATAATTATTTTATATTGCGTGACGCTTAGCGTGTTGTTGAAAAAATATTTTCCGCGCGTCTACGCTCTTGTAACGGGCGACAGGTAATGACCGCGCTGTATGTTCACGTTCCCTTCTGTGAGAACAAGTGCGGCTATTGTTCCTTTTACAGTAAGAAGCCACGGGCCGGAGAAATTGACTCGTGGCTTGAAGCCCTTGAACTTGAAATAATTTCCAGACTATCTTTCCTAAAAAAATTTCCAGCCCCTGAACTTTTATATATCGGCGGAGGGACTCCGAGTCTCTTGAGCGTGCCCCAATGGAAAAAATTTTTTGACACCCTGAAAAAATTTTTCGGCCTTACGAATTTAATCGAAGCTACGGTCGAAGCAAACCCGAACTCTTTAACGCGTGAGCATGTAAATTTTTTTAAGGCCAACGGTTTCACTAGAATTTCTTTAGGAGTTCAGAGCCTTGAAGATAAGGAGCTGAAAATTCTTGGTCGCCTTCATGATTCAGAACAGGCTTTAAAGGCAATGGAGCTTGTAAAAAATTCCGGGCTTGCTTTGAACTGCGATTTAATTTTTGCAGTGCCCGGACAGACTCTCCGGACGTGGGCAAGCTCGTTAAAAAAAGTTATTCAGCTGGCCGATCATGTTTCGACTTATCAATTAACCCTTGAACCGGACACGCCGCTTGGAAAAAAATTTTTGAATGAGGATTTAAATTTTCAGGGTTATAAGTTCTACAGGTACGCGCAATATTTTTTGCCGCAAAAAAATTTTTTGCAGTACGAGATTTCTAATTTTGCTCCGGCGGGCTTTGAGTGCCGGCATAATATTTCCTACTGGACTCAGGAGGACGTTATAGCTCTTGGCCCTAGCGCTGTGAGTTATCTTGCGGGAGTCCGGACAAAGAATCCCGGAACGCTTGAAAAATATTTTCGAGCAGCTGAAAAAAATTTTCCTGTTGAATTTTTAGAAGAGAAAGAGAGCTTGCCGCCTCGTGAAAAGAATCTTGAGCTAGTTATTCTTTCATTGCGGACGAAATGGGGGATAGCTCGTGAGCTTGTTCCCGTTGAAGTTTTAGAAATTCTTGATAGTCTACCGCGGGATTTATTTTCGGAGTACAGCGAGAGAATAATTTTGAGTCCCCGTGGTATGAGACTCGGCAATGCGATATGGAGTGAAATAATCTAACCTTGCGCAACATTGGGGGAGTTTTTTTATGAAGCAACCCCCTCGCCACTTAGTGGCCCTCTCCCCCCTTTACAGGGGGCGCAAGAGAGTTGTTCTACCTTTTCTATTTCATCTACACTCTTGCCTCCCCTCTTTAAGGGGAGGTGCCGAATGAAATGAGGCGGAGGGGTTGTAGTTCAAAAAATTTTTAGTAATAACCCGGTCGCGCAGCAAGCTGGCCCTCTTGTTTAGAAGATAACCCCCTCGCCACTTCGTGGCCCTCTCCC
>JAFSSV010000062.1 GCA_017450825.1 Synergistaceae bacterium | reverse complement strand
ACTCCGGCATTAAAGCCTCCCTGCTGGCCTGTAGAAAGCTCGTCATTTTGGGCTAACTTTCTTCCTTCGAGTCCGCCTATCTTGGCCTTCATGTAAGTGCTTCTGCTTCCCATTACGACCGGGACATCTATACCGCCGCTTACGCAGAGATAAGCCCTCAACCCCGAGCCGCAAGGCCCTCCCCAAGTTAAAACATCTCCGGCCTTGACGTTTATGACAGTCCAGTTGGAAATTTTTTGACCGTTTAATTTCGGCTGAAGATCAGCACCGGTTATCGCTATAGCTCCGTTGCCTTCTTTAAATAAAACTGTAGGGCCTGTCATAGTTAATTCTAAGGCGGCTGAGTTGTCCGGATTGCCGAGCAAAATATTTCCGCGTATCAAAGCTGGAGCATCCATAGCCCCGCTTACCGGCATTCCTATAGCTTGATAGCCCCATCGGCCAAGATCTTGAACGCTTGTTAAAGGGCCGGGAGCTTGAATTAAAAGCTTCATTTATTTCTTGGCCCCCTTTTGAACGTATTCGATTTTATAAGCGCCCGTTTTGGCTTGCTCTTGAATTTCAAGATAGCGAGTCATATTGACCGGATAGAATTTGACCCACATTCCGGCCTGAATAGCGACTGCTGGATCTCTGTACGGGTCATAGAGTTCATAAGGGACTCGCCCGATAATCCGCCAGCCTCCGGGCGAAGCGATTGAGTAAGCTCCGGCTTGAGCGCCTCCGATTGCTACACTGTTAGAAGGAATTAATTCCCGGGGATTTTTTAATCTCGGAGTCTCAAGCGAAGAATCCATGCCGCCCAAATACGGAAAGCCCGGAGTAAATCCGTTCATGAAACAGTATAAAGGCGACTCACAATAACGCTTGATTACTTCCTCTGTTGAAAGTTTTGTATGTTCGGCTACGTCCTGAAGATCCGGCCCGAATTCACCGCCGAAAAATACAGGGACGTGAATTTCTGTTGCGCCTTCGGTTGTTTCTTCTTCGTAGAGGTCAAGCTCTTTGAGTGCTTGATCAAGTCTTTCATAAAGCCCGTCAAGATTCACTGTAACAGGATCAAAATAAATCGACAGTGAACGGTACGTCGGGACAAGCTCTCTAAGACCTTCAAAAGGTTTTTCAGTGAGAGCTTGCCGCAACGCCTGAACATGAGCGTTAATCTTCATATCAATTTTTTCGCCGAAGTCAACAAAGATACAAGTTTCTCCAGCAGGAAGAATCTTTGCTTTGAAAGCAAAAATCTTCATGTTCATTTTTTAATTTTTTTAAATTTTTTTTAGCTGAAAATCTTGAGGATATTGGGAAGGGCTTGAATACCCATCCAGAAAGTAAAGACGACTACCGCCCAGCCCATAGCTGATAAGATTACAGGATGTTTATAACTTTCACCGATAACATCTTTCTTGTAAGCTCCAAGCAGAATGCAGCCAAGAGCAAGCGGCAAGATCAATCCGTTGATAGATCCGGCGGCGATTAAAAGCGCTACGGGGTTAGCTACGAAAATATTTATTGCGGTTGAAGCACAGATAAAGCCAATCATGACCCAACGGTAATTTTTATCTATGCCTCCGAAAAGTGAACGTAAGAACGAAACTGAAGTGTATGACGCGCCTATAACTGAAGTGACTCCGGCGGCCCATAAGATAACGCCGAACATTTTATAACCGATGTCGCCTGCTCCGCGTCTGAAAGCGTCTGCGGCAGGGTTGCCCTTATCAAGTACAACAGCCTCGCCTGATACTACGTAAACGACTCCCAAGACAGCCAAGAAAAGCAGTATACGCATTACAGACGTAACTATAATTCCATTGAGCGCGCCTTTAGTAGCGTCATTAGCATCACGGACTCCCGCGTCAATCAAACGGTGAGCGCCTGAGAATGAAATATAGCCTCCGACAGTTCCGCCTATGAGTGTCAAGATTACTGTCCAGTTAATATTAGTAGGCATTACGGCTTCTTTAGCGGCGAGGTCGACAGGGGGCTTTGATTGAATTGCTACGTAAAGCATTAACGCGATCATTAAGATTCCTAAGATCTGTGTGAAGTGATCCATAGCCCTGCCAAGATCTTTATTTAAGAAAATCCAGATCGCTATGCCTGCGCTGAGTGCGGCTCCGTAACTGTTCGGGATGCCGAAGACTGTATTGAGTCCTAAGGCGGCTCCTCCTACGTTTCCGACGTTGAAGGCCAAGCCTCCGAGGGCGACAGCAAAGGCCAGAAAATATCCAAGACCGGGCACGACTTTATTTGCCACGTCTTGAGCACGAAGGCCGGAGACACAAATTATTCTCCAGATATTCAACTGAACAATCGCTGTCACGATAATAGTGACGAGAATTGCGAACGCTGCCGACGCTATAAGCTGCTGCGTGAAAACAGTCGTCTGCGTCAAAAAACCTGGGCCTATAGCAGATGTTGCCATAAGGAAAGCAGCTCCCAGTATTACGTGTAAAGTTCCTTTCTTTTCGGTCATTGCTAAATACCTCCAAAAAAATTTTTTCAATATTTTAGCATGACTCTTCTTAAAAAAATTCGTAATTATTGCGCATTTATAATGCAAATTTTTCCTATAGTAAAAGCACCTTAAAAGTAATAAACCCCTCCGGCCCTAGCCTTCGGCGAGCTACGCACCATTCCACCTCCCCTTTTAAAAACAACCCCTCCGGCCCTTCAGGCCACCTCCCCTTTAAAAAATTAACCCCTCCGGTTCGCTTCGCTCACCACCTCCCCTTTCAGGGGAGGCAAGAGTGTAAAGGAAATAGAAGGTGTTGAAAAACTCTCTCGTCCCCCCTGGAAGGGGGGGATGTCAACTTGTTGACAGGGGGGTTGCGTTCAAAAGAGGGCCAGCTTGCTGGCGAGGTGGGGGGAGTATTTTCAAGTGCTTTTACTATAAAACGGTAAATTTTTAATTTATATAAAAAAACAGTCAGAGAAAATTTTTCCCTGACTGCTAAGTCGCTATTGACTGTAAGAGTTTTAATTATTCTTCTGCAAGTCTAACAAAACTTCAGCAAGAATATTTATGTCCCTGCTAAGAGTAGTACTCTGAACGGTAAAATTAATATCTCCGGCTATGGCTGCTCTAGTTGGATAAGCAGCGCTCATAGTCAAAATGAATTGGCTATCACCATTGACTACCGTTCCAAGCCACATATAAGCACCGAGTGATTCAACTGCAACAGTTTTTGTTCCTATTGCAACCGGACGTGTTATGGGGCTTATTGCAGGTATATCAGCAGAAGCAGTGGCGCTGAAGTCAAATGTCCTCGTTAATAAATTAGCGTTCGAGAATTGTACGTCAAAACTGCTAATTCTTACGCTTCTTATATCCGGGGACAAATTCGTAATTTGCAGCAAATACCGGTCTACCGATACTATGCCGCCCGCCTGTTGAACGTTCCACGAAGTATTATTGAATCTTGTTAAGTCAATGCTTCCACTCGCTGTTATTTTATGGAGATAGAAGACTGAATAAAGCCTCGTACTTATTGAGCCTCTTTCGGCTTCTGTAAGCATAATCAGTCGTGCAGTTGACTCATCTTCAAGAATAAATACACCCTTGAGTTTTATTTTAAGACTGTCATCTTCTCTTGTGAGTTCAAATCTGTAATAATTTCCGAAGATCGGGGTAACGTCCATAGATTCCCTGATCATAGTGACAGGCAACATCAAGCCGCTGTCTACAAAGCTTGGCGGTGTCGTCGTAATATCCAAACTTGCTAAGCTCATAGTGCCGAAGCCTGACATCATGCCGCCTGTGCTGTCTCCGTCAAAGACGAAATTAGCAAAAGTCTTGGCATTTATGCCGGGATAAAATATTGGAATTGGAGTTGAAGTTGACAAATTAATAAGCAATGCAAATCCGCCGGACTTAGAGTCAAACGGTGTAGATTGCCATGTGCTTCCATTCATGAGTGAGTCAAAATCAAGCTGCTGTGATGACTGGAATCTGTTTAACGAAGCATTAACACTAACTATGAAGCCTCTATTCTGATAGTCGAAACTTCCGCTGATATTGATTTTATTGAGATTGCCTAAGTCGCTGAGATCTCTTGAAACTGTGAAAGCTCCGTATGTAGTTTTGACTTTATATTCGCCGCTTGTGGTGCTTCGGTCTACTGAAACTGTTTCAGTGTCAAAGACTATAGGGATCAAAACTAAATCACTGCTTAACACCGTAAAAGCTGCAAAGCTTGCTGTGCCTGTGTCAATATCAACTGACGAGAAATACGCGCCGAAGGTCAATAATGTCGCATCACCAAAAAAGCCGGGATCACCAAGATATGAGGGAGTTGAGATCTGTACTCTTGCATCGTTACTTGAACAAGTCCATGCGCCGCTGAAGAAATCGTCTTCCATATCGCCGCCGCTCTCCGAGATAAAAGAACTGCTACCACCACCGCCGCAACCTCCGCTGATAACTGTAAGCAATGACAATGCAGCTATTACAGCGAAGGCAAGAAATTTACACTTACTTTTCATAAAAATTCTCCTTTATGAATAAATTTTCGGGGTTATGAGGTTGAGAAATTATAGCATGAATTAAGAAAAGCAAGAATATTTTCGTATCAGCTTTAGCCTCCCTCGTGAAGAGGCTAAAGCACTTGCAAGGAACAGATTTACTTGCCGGAAAGTAACGGCTCCCATTCCTCGTTAATTTTTTTGCCGTCGGAGTCGTATTCAATCACAAGCTTCTTTGATAAATTCTCGTCGATGTTGTGATAGATTTCTTCAGTAACCCATCCGTAAGAATTATAAATCAGTTCAACCTTATAGAGGCCGTTATAAATATTGTCGGGCTTCTCTTCGGTGTCGTAGATTTCCTCGGATAATTTTTTGCCCATTGCATCAAAGACAAATTTTTTGTGATGTTCACGGGATTTGCCTTCATATATACGCCGCGTCGGGGCGTTATGCTTGTCAAAATACCAAACGTCGCTCCGATTGCCGTACGAATCATAAGCAAGAACGAATTTACATGCTCCCATGCTTTCGTCAAAGCAGGGCTTGCCTTCGTGGTCAAAGGCTTCGACGGTTTCAATTTTCCCGAAACTGTTGTAGCTTATTACAATATTAGAAGCTTGATTTTCTTCTTGCATTAGATTTTCTTCAGTGTCATAGAGGCGAATTTCTTTGACGTGGTTTAACGCGTCATAATCACGGACGATCTTATGAGCTTTTCCGGTTAATCGTATTGGGCTT
>JAFSSV010000061.1 GCA_017450825.1 Synergistaceae bacterium | reverse complement strand
TGTTGAGAGCTTCTGCAATGACGTAAAGGAAGTCAGTCCCGAATATTCCAGCACCACCCATTTGTTTGACCAGATCGTGTTTAGAGCCCCTCTGTTCAGAATGTCCGAGAATCAGACTAAGGCCGGAGGGAAGTCGTACACCTACTTCTTCACGCCCGAATCTTCTTTGCCGCTGATGAGGTGCGGACATGCTTTAGAGCTTGCGCCGGTACTCAATCACCCGGAGAATACCATCTACACCGGAAGGACGTTCGACGAGACCTTCTCAAAGACCATGCGAAAGATGTGGGTTCAGTTTGCCAAGACCGGCAACCCCTCACTAAGCGCGGAAATATCCCCGGACGGCAAAGCGCACAAGTGGCCATTGTATGACTCGAAGGACAAGAGCATAATGATTCTTGACGAGTTCAACATTCACCCGGAAAAAGAATCCGTGAGAAAGATTCTTGACTGGAAGAGAACATACTTCCTGACAAATTATTTTTGTATTTAATTATTCTTAAAAGAAAGGACAGTTTGTATTAATGAAGAAAAAATTTTTTGCGTTGGCCGGCGCTATGCTTTTAGCTCTTACGGCTTGCGCAGGCGCAGAGGTTTCGGAAAAAGCTCCGGACTATTCAAAGAAAGAAAACTGGTACAAGCTTCCGGCTATCACGAAGGACGTTGATACGTTCTATGTCTATGCTACTGAATACATGGGGTTAGGCGAAAACGATCCGGAATACGCTGCACTCGACAACGCCGAAATGCTGAAGGGCGTTGAGAATCAATACATGTTACAGGCAAGCGCATACGAGGACTCCAGCAATGTTTTTGTGCCTTACTACAGACAAGCCGGAATGAAGGTTATGAAAAAATCATGGCTGGCAACCGGGGACGTTGACGAGGTAATTTCCGGAATGCCCTACAGTGACATAACCGCCGCGCTTGATTACTATTTTAAGAACTGCAACGGAGGCCGCCCGTTCATTATCGCAGGACACAGCCAAGGCTCGGCTATAGTCAAGCTCTTACTGAAAAAATATTTCAAAGAACATCAAGATTATTACGAGCGCATGGTAGCGGCTTATGTCATAGGCTACTCAGTCACAAAAGACGAGCTCAAGGCCTTCCCGTATTTGAAATTCGCTGCGGGTGAAAGTGATACTGGCGTAATTATCAGCTGGAACACTGAAGGCAAAAAGAATGTTGAAGGCAACGTCAAGACCGCTGTATTACTTCCGAACGCAATCAGCATTAACCCTCTGAACTGGAAGCTTGATGAAACTTACGCGCCTGCAAGCGAGAACTTAGGCTCACTCGTAGCGAACGAGAAAACCGGCAAAATCGAAATCGGCGACATCGGAGCTGACGCGCAGATTGTTTTAGCGCGCGGCACAGTCGTCACGAACGGGCCGGCATCTCCCTTGCCAGAAGCTGAAACAAAAATCTCCGCTGAATATTTCGGAGAAGACGGAAGACACGCTGACGACTATATACTCTACTATAACAACATCAAAGCCAACGCGGCAAAACGTATCGAAGCTTACAAAGCAAAGGAAAAAGCTCCGGACTATTCAAAAAAAGAAAACTGGTACAAGCTTCCAGCTATCACGAAGGACGTTGA
This sequence comes from Synergistaceae bacterium, assembly GCA_017450825.1. Taxonomy (GTDB): domain Bacteria; phylum Synergistota; class Synergistia; order Synergistales; family Aminobacteriaceae; genus JAFUXM01. Next base: position 1,196 of record JAFSSV010000061.1, on the reverse strand, counting down.
TACGTTTTATATTAACTCAACGGCTTATATCTTTGGAAGTTTCAAAGAAGACTCCCCCGAATACGCTCCGCTTGACAACGAGGAAATGCGGCAGGGCTTTGCTGAAGAATATTTATCTCATGCAACAGTATACGAGGAATGCACGAACGTTTTCATGCCGTACTACAGACAGGCCGGAATGAAGCTCATGAAAAAATCCAGACAGGAAACAGGAAACATTGACGCGGCAATTTCCGGAACGCCCTACAGTGACATAACCTCAGCGCTTGATTACTATTTCAAGAACTGCAACGGAGGCCGCCCGTTCATTATCGCAGGACACAGCCAAGGCTCGGCACTAGTCAGACTCGTACTGAAAAAATATTTCAAGGAACACCCTGAATATTATGAGCGCATGATCGCCGCTTATGCTATAGGCTACTCAATAACGAAAGACGACCTCAAAGCCTTTCCGCATTTGAAATTCGCAACGGGTGAAAGCGATACGGGCGTAATTATCAGCTGGAACACCGAGGGCAAAGAGAACGTTGAGGAAAACTTTAAGACCGCTTCATTATTGCCTAACGCAATCAGTATCAACCCTCTGAACTGGAAGCTTGATGAAACTTACGCCCCTGCAAGCGAGAACTTGGGTTCACTCATAGCGGAAGGGAAAACCGGCGACATTGGAGCTGACGCGCAGATTGTTCTTTCACGCGGCACAGTCGTAACGAAGGCAAAGCCCGACCCAATGCCCGAAGAGGCCGCAAAGATTACAGCCGAGTTCTTTGGCCCGGGTGCAAGACACGATAACGATTACACTTTCTACTATAACAACATTAAAGCCAACGTAGCAAAACGAATCGCGGCCTATAAGGCAAGCCGATAAATAAAAAAGTCCCCCTCAGCTATTGGCCTAGGGGGGCTTTTTTCTAACTTTCTAACTAGACAAAAAATTAAAGTGAAACTGATATAGTAAAAGCACCTTAAAAGTAATAAACCCCTCCGACCCTTCAGGCATGTGAATTAACAACCCCCTCCGGTTCACTTCGTTCACCACCTCCCCAAGGGGAGGCTTGGTGTAACAAGAATCTTAGCCTCCCTCGGGGGAGGGGAACCGCTTGCGGTGGTGGGGGTCTTTAAAGAGGGCCAGCTTGCGGCGAGGGGGTTATTGTCAAGTGCTTTTACTATATAAAATTTTATTTCGATTTTCGTTT
>JAFSSV010000060.1 GCA_017450825.1 Synergistaceae bacterium | reverse complement strand
GGGAGGTGGCCGAACGAAGTGAGGTCGGAGGGGTTAATTATCAAAAAAAGGGGGAGGTGCCAGTGAGGTCGGAGGGGTTAATTATCAAATAAAGGGGAGGTGGCCTGAAGGGTCGGAGGGGTTGCAGTCAAAAGAAGGGGAGGTGCCCGAACGAAGTGAGGTCGGAGGGGTTGTAATTAGAACCTCTGGCGCTTAATGGTAAAATTTTCTGGCACGGTTAAAAAAATTTTTTAAGCAAGGTGAGAACAATGGCAATCTTACAGATAGTTCAATGGGACGATAATTTGAATTCCAATGACGTTTTAGCGTGGCGCTACGTTGACCGTAAGAATCCTTCTAAGAGTGAAGAGTTAGGCAACTGGACTCAGTTAATAGTCCGTGAGAATCAGGAAGCGATTTTATTCCGTGACGGGCAGGCGCTTGACTTGTTCAGGGCGGGCCGTCATTCTCTTTCAACTGAGAATATTCCTTTCTTGCGCCGGCTTATTAATCTTCCTACGGGCGGAGAAAGTGCTTTCAAGGCGAGCGTGTGGTTTGTCAACAAAGTTAATTTGCTTGACGTTAAATGGGGAACGCCGACTCCGATTTTATTGCGCGATCCGGAATATCAAATTCCTATTTACGTGAGGGCCTTCGGTCAGTTCGGACTCAGGGTGAGCGAGAGCCGCCAGTTTGTTTTGAAGCTGGCCGGAAATAAAAACGAGCTTACCCGTAACGACCTCACGGAATATTTCAAAGGCCTTATCTTGAGTCGAATGGGCGATATGATTTCTACTTACATAGCTCACAAGAAGATTACGATCTTTGAGATTAATTCTTATCTTGAAGATATGTCGAACGAGGCCGTAGAAAAAATCCGTAATGAGTTCCAGCAGTACGGCATTGAGCCTTTGAATTTTTATTTTGGTTCAGTCAACGTTCAAGACGATGACGAGGGCATAAAGAAATTAAAGGCCGCAATGAGCGAACGCGCAAGCATGAACGTTATGGGCTATAACTATCAGCAGCAAAGATCTTTTGACGTTCTTGAAGCTGCGGCCAAGAACGAGGGCGGATCTTCTTTATTAGGAGCTGGCGTTGGGCTTGGAGCTGGAATGGGGATGGGCGGAGCAGTCGGACAGATGGCCGCTCAAATGGGACAGTTTATAAATTCTCCGGCGAGTCCGGCCCCTGCACAAGCTCAAGCTCCGGCGGCGAGTCCGGCACAAGCTGCTAACGCTGGGGCGGTGTGTCCTGCTTGCGGCCAGCCAGTGACTCCGGGCGCTAAATTCTGTGCGAACTGCGGGGCGCGTCTTGTCTGTTCCAACTGCGGACAGGCGATAACCCCGGGCGCTAAGTTTTGCTCAAACTGCGGCAACAAGATTTAAAAATTTTTTTTAGGGAAGGGAGTTTTTTTAAATGGGAAAATTTTTTAACAAGCTTCGACAGGTCTTCAATATTTTTTTGATTTTCCTGCTGATTGGATTAGCGGCAGCGGTGTGTATATATTTCTTGACGACTCCGGAGCAGCGCGGCACGACGTTTTGGATTTCCGCGGGCTTTTTAGTTTTTGCGTTAATCTTTGAGACTTTTATTTTTTCCGGGATTGCAATGCGTTCAAACAAAGGCAAAGAAATTCCCGTGAGCTTTACAAAAGTTATCTGGGCGGGCCTGTATTTTATTTTTGTCATAGGCGTGTCGATCTGGAATGCTAGGGCGGGCTTTACTGTTATTAAATACACGTTGATTCATATTGTAGGGCTTGTAGTCTTTTTAGTTCCTATGGTAATGATGAACATGCTAACTTTAAAGATGAGCGGCTCCGACCGCAAGGAACGGGAAGAGGGCCGCTTGAATCTTTATTCGCTTGCTAATAAAGTAGCTTATGTTGTTCAGGATTTAATAAGCGCTGGAGTTCCGCAAGGTGAGCTTGTGCGGCTGAACAATCTTGCTGAACAGTTAAGATATTCAGACCCTGCGCCGGCCTCTAAGCAGCTTGAACGCGATCTTGAAAACGCTGTAAAGAATCTTGAAGCTGTTGCCGTGAACAAGAACGCCGAAGAAATTTCCCGGGCCTGTACATTAGCCGAGCGGGCTTTAAGAGAGCGTAACGACTTTGTAATTAATTCAAAGTAAGAAAGAATTTTTTTCTAGCCTCTCTTCTTTGTTCAAGAAGGGAGGCTTTATTTTTTTGCAAAAATTTTGTGGTAACCCCCTCGCCAGCAAGCTTGCCCTCTTGGAAAGCAACCCCCCTGTCAACAAGTTGACATCCCCCCTTTCAGGGGGGACGAGAGAGTTTTTTAAGATATTCTATTCCCTTTACACTCTTGCCTCCCCTGAAAGGGGAGGTGGCCGACTGAAAGGAGGTCGGAGGGGTTGATTTTTTAAAAAAGGTGAGGTGGCCGGTCGCGTAGCACGCCGAAGGCTCCGAAAGGAGATCGGAGGGGTGGGTGTTTTAAAAAAGTGAGGTGTTGAACGAAGCAAAGGTCGTAGTGGGTTTCGTCATTAAGTATCTTGCACAGAAAATTTTAATTTAATTAGATTATTTTCAAAATATTTATAAATGAGATAATATTACCTGACCAAGGGTAGGCAAAAAAATTCATGAAAAAAATTTTTTATTAAATAGATTCTCAAATCAAAAACAGAAGGGAATGATAATTTTTGTTCAACGGTACTACGATCGTATGCGTTCGCCGCGGCTCCAAGGTCGCAATGGCTGGCGACGGACAGGTGACTCTTGGAAGCCAGGTTATAAAATCCGGCGCAAGAAAAGTTAGAACTCTTTTAGGCGGAAAAATCTTGACCGGCTTCGCTGGAAGTACAGCCGACGCTATGACATTGCTCGAAAAATTTGAGGACTGCCTAGAACAGGAGAAAGGTGACTTAATGAAGGGCGCTGTCAAACTCGTAAGAGAATGGCGGCTCGATAAAGCCCTTAGAAGACTCGAAGCAATGATGCTGGCCGCAAATACGGAAATGACTCTTTTATTAAGCGGAGCAGGCGACGTTCTCGAACCCGAAGGCAATGTAGCTTCTATAGGATCAGGCTCGGGGTTCGCCTTGGCCGCAGGAAGAGCTTTGAGCGAAGCTACAGACTGGCCGCCGGAAAAAATCGCCCGGCGTTCAATCGAACTTGCTTCTGAAATTTGCATTTATACGAATAATAATATTATTGTCGAGGTACTTGGAGAATAATTCAAAATGAAAAGCAAAAGTGTTATTAAGTCAGACTTAACCCCGTCGAAAATCATCGAACACCTGAACCGTTACATAGTCGGCCAGGACAAAGCCAAGCGCGCCGTAGCGATCGCCTTGAGAAACAGAATCCGCCGCCGCGCTTTGCCCCCTGAGCTTTCTCATGAGATCATGCCGAAAAATATTTTAATGGTCGGCCCTACAGGCGTAGGCAAAACTGAAATCGCCCGAAGGCTCGCGACTCTTTCTAACGCGCCGTTCGTTAAGGTCGAAGCTACAAAGTTTACCGAAGTCGGTTACGTTGGACGTGACGTTGAAACTATCATAAGAGATCTTATGGAGTTCTCTGTTTCTATGGTAAGAAGAAAAATGATTGCCGAAGTTCAAGGCCCGGCGCAGGAACGTGCAAAGCAAAGGCTGCTTGATGCTTTATTGCCGAGGCGTGAGAAAAAATTTTCCATGCCCGAATTCATGAAAGCATTTACAGACAAGAGCAGCGATGATAATAATGACGAGGCCGCTTTGAACGCAGACGAAGAGAACGAGAAGTATACGCGAACCCGTATGCGCTTTCAGAAAATGTTAGAAGAAGGCAAGCTTGACGATAAGGACGTTGAGATCGAAATCAACGACAGCGCGACTTCTATTCCCGTCTTCGGTTCGCCCGGAATGGACGTTATGGGCATAAACATAACTGAAATGCTCGGCGGCATAATGCCCAAGAAAACTAAGACGCAGCACTTGAAGGTCAACGAGGCTATGAGAATCTTACAGCAGGAAGAAGCCGATAAACTAATCGACACTGACGCTATGGCCAAGCAAGCCTTAGAAATGGCCCAAGAGGACGGAATAGTCTTTCTTGATGAGATTGATAAAGTTGTCGTCAAGGGCGGAAGTTCTCACGGCCCCGACGTAAGCCGCGAAGGAGTCCAGCGTGACTTATTGCCTATCGTTGAAGGGTCGGTCGTTCAGACTCGTTACGGGCCAGTCAAGACAGATCATATTTTGTTCATAGCCGCCGGAGCTTTCAGCGGTGTTAAGCCTTCGGATTTAATTCCCGAACTTCAGGGACGCTTCCCTATCCGCGTTGAGCTTGAGCCTTTGAGCGTTGAACATCTCCAGCAGATTTTGACTGAACCTGAGAACAGTTTAATCAGACAGTACGAGGCGTTAATTTCTACCGAAGGGACGGAGCTTAGCTTTACTAAAGAAGCTACGGCGGAAATCGCCCGGCTTGCTCACAAAATGAATTCCGAAATGGAAGACATAGGAGCGCGCCGCCTTCATACCATGATGGAGCAGCTGCTTGAAGAGATTAGCTTCAGCGTCAGCGACATGAACGAAGAGAAAATCGAAATCACACCTGAGATCGTCAAGGAAAAACTTAACGGTCTTGTCGAAAATCGTGACATCAGGCGTTACTTGTTATAGGTTAAAAAATTTTTTTATTATTAAGGAGTGAATTATCATGGCTGAAATATTTAACTTTAACTCAACCTCCAGAAATTCAGACACTGACAAGGCACTTAACGAACTTTTAGAAAAAACAAGACGTGTCGGCCGTGCCTTCCAGTCTAAGCGCGAGGGTGAGCCTCTGAACTACACGAGGCTTTCGGAAATGCTGTCGGAGTTTTCGACGGCGAATGTTTATATTGTTGACAAGGCGGGCTTCCTGCTCGGGTACTATTGGCTGCCTGAATATAAATCTGCGGCACTTTCTGCAAGTTTTCAAGACGGAGTTATGCCCGATGAATTTGTCGTCAGAATGAACAGATGCCGCGACAGTGAAATTCATGACGAAGACGCGTTTTTATTTGACGATGCTTATTCAGGCGCAAGGCCGGAGAAGCATTTAATGTACGTGCCGATAATAGGTGCGAGCGCGGAGCGTCTTGGAACGATAATGCTTGTGAGATTTCACGCGCCGTTCTTAGTTGAAGATGTTCTTTTAGCTGAATATCTTGGAATGTTGGCCGGGATTGAAATTCTTAACGAACGGGCAAAGATTATAGAAGACACCGCCCGGAGTCGTTTAAGCGTTCAAATGGCTATCAGGGCTTTGTCTTATTCAGAGCTTGAAAGCATGAAGCATATTATCTTAGAGCTTGGGGGTTCTGAAGGCGTAGCGATTGCCTCAAAAGTTGCTGACCGGGTCGGAGTCACTCGCAGCGTTATTGTAAACGCTATCCGCAAGCTTGAAAGCGCAGGCCTTATTGAAAGCCGCAGCCTCGGAATGAAGGGGACGTATATAAAAATTCTCAATCCGTTGTTGCTCAAGGCGATCTTGAACGAAGAATAATAAAGAAGCAACATGAGACCTCCCCCCCTCCGGTTCGCTTCGTTCACCACCTCCCTTTTATTTTTAAATCAACCCCTCCGGCCCTTTGGGCCACCTCCCCTTTCAGGGGAGGCAGGGTGTAGCAGAAATAGAAGATGTCGAAGAACTCTCTCGTCCCCCCTGGAAGGGGGGATGTCAGCTTGCTGACAGGGGGGTTGCTTTCCAAGAGGGGCCACGAAGTGGCGAGGGGGTTATTTTAAAAAGAAAGGGGTTGCTTCAGCAAGCCTTAACGCCTCGTTGAATTTAAAAAGTCTTTATAAGCTATCGCTATGCCGTCGCGCATTGAAGTTCTTGGCCGCCAGCCCATGCCGGAAGCTTTTGAAATATCCATGACCTTACGCGGTGTTCCGTTGGGCTTTGAAGTGTCCCAGAAAATTTCTCCCTTATAGCCTACGACTTCGGCTACGATTTTAGTTAGGTCTTTAATAGAAATCTCGTTGCCTGTTCCGGCGTTGACGGTTTCGTCCCCTGAATAATTATTCATTAAGAAGACGCAGAGTTCAGCCAGATCATCAACGAATAAAAATTCTCTTAACGGAGAACCATCGCCCCAGCATGTAACGCTAGGGGCGTTATTTAATTTTGCCTCATGGAAGCGCCGTATCAACGCGGGAAGAACGTGACTGTTTTCGGGATGATAATTATCGCCGGGGCCGTAAAGATTGCAGGGCATTACGGAAATATAATCAGTCCCGTTTTGTCTGTTAAGATATTCGCAGTATTTAAGCCCGGAAATTTTTGCCAAGGCGTAAGCTTCGTTAGTTTTTTCAAGAGCGCTTGTCAATAAATATTCTTCTTTGATTGGCTGTGGGGCCATGCGCGGATAGATACATGACGAGCCAAGGAACTCGAGCTTCCTGCAATTATTTTTCCAAGCCGAGTGAGTTACGTTCATAGCTATCATCATGTTGACATACATAAAATCGGCCGGGTATCTTGAATTCGCAATTATGCCGCCGACCATGCCTGCACCCGAAAAAACGTATTCAGGTTTTTCCTGTTCAAAAAATTTTTCTACGTCTGCCTGTCTTGTTAGATCAAGTTCAGAGTGAGAGCGGGTAATTAAATTTGTGTAGCCTTGCTTTTTAAGTTCGCGCAAGATTGCGCCGCCGACCATTCCGTTATGACCTGTCACAAAAATTTTTGAAGACTTTTCCAAAATTTTTCATTCTCCTTTTAAAAATTTTTAAATTTATAGTAAAAGCACCTTAAAAGTAATAAACCCCTCCGCCTCATTTCATTCGGCACCTCCCCTTTATTTTTAAAGCAACCCCTCCGGCCCTTTGGGCCACCTCCCCTTTCAGGGGCGGCAAGGTGTAGAAAAAATAGAAGATGTCGAAGAACTCTCTCGTCCCCCCTGGAAGGGGGGGATGTCAGCTTGCTGACAGGGGGGTTGCTTTTCAAGAGGGCCACGAAGTGGCGAGGGGGTTGTTTTCAAGTGCTTTTACTATATTATAGACTCACCACGGCTTAATATGTGACGTTCTTATCCTTCCGCCGGGCGAATAAATTATCACGTAATGTTCTGAGTTATCTTCTTTGCGTCTGATTGTTATAGTTCCTCCGAGATTAAAAGAATTATTTTCTGTTGAGTATGCCGGATTGCTTGAGAAGTTCCATTCTAATATAAAGCCCGGGCTGACTGTTATTTCTTCGTTGGCTTGCTTCTCCCATCTTATTAAGAGGCCCTTATCGTAAATTCTTTCAAGTGAAAAGCTTTCATGCGTTCGATCTGCTCTAAGCATTGCGCGATGTATAGCTGTATAAAATTTTTCGGCTTCAGTCTTAGCTGTCTTCTTAAAGGCGTTATGGCTTAGGGCAAAACTCCCGGCCAAGATCAAAATTATTACGATTGATACGAGGCACTCAATCAGACTCAGGGCTTTACGTTTGAGCATTTCAAAATTCCTTGCTTTTTTTATTTTATTATAGTGAACACAAATTATTTTCTATACAACCCCCTCCGGCCCTTTGGGCCACCTCCCCAAGGGGAGGCTTTATTAGCAATACCATAAGCCCCCCTTTTAAGGGGGGAGGGCCGCTTGCGGCGGGGGGATTCCTTACTCAAAAACCGCTTGCGGTGGTGGGGGTTCTTTCTAAAAAAAAATTTGTTTTAACTACAACCCCCTCCGGTTCGTTTCGCTCACCACCTCCCCAAGGGGAGGCTTTGCGGTGGTGGGCTGTCTTTCAAAGTGATATAATCTTCAATATAATTTTAAGCGCCTGTAGCTCAGTGGATAGAGCGACGGCCTCCGGAGCCGTAGGCCAGGAGTTCGACTCTCCTCAGGCGCGCCACTTCCCCTTTATCCTATTCATTTCAGGAGAAAAATTTATCATGAAAAATCCATTGCAGGCAATCATAGAAACTCGCAGGAAAGGAATTAAAATCGGAGTCCCTTCTTACTGCACAGCCAACGCGCTCGCAATCGAAGCACTTCTCGAACAGGCTATGCGCTTCGACGAACATATTTTAATCGAAGGCACGGCTAATCAAATTAATCAGTTTGGAGGCTATACAGGCATGACTCCTGAAAAATTTCGCGATTATGTCTTCTCTATAGCTGACAAAATTAATTTTGATAAAGATAAAATTATTTTAGGCGCAGATCACTTCGGGCCGCTTGCTTGGGCTAACCTTCCTGCTAACGAGGCTATGAACAACGCTAAAGAACTCGTAAGACTCGCAACGCTTGCGGGCTTCACTAAAATTCATTTGGATACAAGCATGAGACTTGCCGACGATCCCGAAGTCTTATCGAACGAAATCATGGCCGAACGCGCAGCAACCTTACTCGAAGAATGCGAGAAAGCTTATCAGCATTTACTCAAAGAAAATCCCGCGGCCTTGCGTCCTGTTTATGTCATTGGCTCCGAAGTCCCTATTCCCGG
>JAFSSV010000005.1 GCA_017450825.1 Synergistaceae bacterium | reverse complement strand
TGACTTCTCTAAGACCTTAACGGCCTCGCCAATGCTTATACACTTGGCCGGGCATTTCTCGGCACACTTGCCGCACTTGATGCACTTGGACTGATCTATGACGGCCAAGTCGTTGACCATTTCGATCGCCTTCTCAGAACAGACTCGCGTACAAAGAGTACAGCCTATACAGCCGGCCGAACATACCTGCTTGACCATCGGGCCTTTCCAGTGTGAGTTACACGCTACGACTACATCAGCCGTTGCCGGGATCAACGTAAAGACTCCCTTCGGGCATGCCGCTACACAAGCTCCGCAGCCTACGCATTTTGAAGTATCGACTTTGGGGAGGCCGTCTTCTCCCATTGAGAGAGCGCCAAAATTACAAACGCTCACGCATGTTCCAAGACCAATGCACCCAAAAGGACAAGCGTTAGGCGATCCGCCCGGGATCATTGCGGCGCTCCGGCAATCTTTAACACCGTCATAAATTACTTTGCGCGGGGAAGCTTCACAAGTTCCCTTGCACTTCACGAAGGCCCTCATAGGGATACTCTCACCGGCTTCGACTCCCATTATTGAAGCAATCTTGGCCGCAACGGGCGCGCCTCCTACTGAACATTTATTGACCGCCGCGCCTTCGTTGACGACTCCGGAGGCGTAACCGTCACAGCCCGGGTAACCGCAGCCGCCGCAGTTAGCTCCGGGAAGAGCCGCCCTGATTAAGCCGATTCGTTCGTCCTGATGTACCATGAAAATTACAGAGGCTATAGCAAGCAGGACTCCGAACACTCCGCCCATGACTCCCATTAAGATTAACGGGTTTACTAATACGTGCATTATATCCATTGAGCAAAGCCTCCTTCTTATTTAATTAATCCAGTGAAGCCCATGAAGGCTATCGACATTAAGCCGGCCGTGATCAAAGCCATAGGAAGCCCGCGCAAGCTCACGGGGATTCCGTCGTTGTTCTCAATGCGCTCACGAATTCCAGCCATTAATGAAATCGCAAGCAGAAATCCTAACGAAGAACCTAACGCGTTCACAAGCGCCGCCGCGAGTCCGTAGCCTTCGTTCATGTTCAAGACCGCTACGCCCAAGACAGCGCAGTTAGTCGTAATTAAAGGCAGGAAGATTCCAAGCGATTTATAAAGCGTGGGATTTAATTTTTTTAATGCAAGCTCAACGAACTGAACGAGCGCCGCAATGACTAAAATAAATGACAGCGTGTATAAATATTCCAAGTGCAGAGGCACAAGCAAATAATTATAAGTAACCCATGTCATTAAAGACGCAAGCACTATAACGAAGACAACCGCCGCGCCCATTCCTTGAGCTGTCTTTAGCTTAGAGCTAACGCCCATGAACGGACTGCACCCAAGGAAACGCGACAGCAAAATATTATGTACAAAGATCGAACTTATAAATAACAATAATAATTCAGTGAAGGTCATTACGCTTTCGCCTCCTCGCAGTCTGCTTTTTCCGCGGCACTCTTGGCGCAGAACTTAGCCATTGCACAGCAGCCGCAGCCCGTCGAAGCTTCAGCCGGGACAGCCAAGCCTTTCATTCTTGCGGCCCTTGCCTGTAATGCTCTGAATGCTCCCATGCAGCAGCCTACTACTATAAATCCGCCCGGAGCTAAGATTAATAACATAGCAGGCTCAAAATTTACTACAGGCATTCCAAACCAAGTACCCGCTCCCAAAATCTCACGGACTGATCCCAAAAACATCAAGGCAATCGTGAAGCCCAAGCCCATTCCTACACCGTCAAGAGCAGAAGCTATGACTCCGTTCTTTGAAGCAAACGCCTCGGCCCGGGCAAGTATGATACAGTTGACGACTATCAACGGGATAAAAATTCCAAGCGATTTATTTAACTCCGGAGCAAAGCCCTTCATTAAAAATTCTATGACCGTGACAAAGCCCGCAATGACGACAATAAAAATCGGAATACGAACTTCATCGGGCACCATCTTTCTTAAAAGTGAGATAACGGCGTTTGAAGCAATCAATACGAACGTTGCGGCTATTCCCATTCCGAGTCCGTTAGCTACGCTCGTAGTGACGGCCAGCGTAGGACAAAGGCCAATGCACTGAACGAACGTAGGATTTTCAGATAAAATTCCGTTCGTGATAATTCTGAAATTACTCTGGCTCAATTTTTATTCAGCTCCTTTCAAATGTTTGTTCCAGTAAGCTACAGCTCCGTTGACTCCGGTTGTAACGGCGTTGGAAGTTATAGTAGCGCCGCTTATCGCTGCGATCTCGTCCGGGTTATTCGCCGCGCCCTTAACAACTTTCAAAGGCAAAGAGCTTTTATCAGCGAACTGTCCGTAGAATTCAGGCTCGGTTGATTTCGCGCCTAAGCCCGGGGTCTCTGAATGATTCAAAATATTTATAGCTTTGACTGTTCCGTCTTTAGTAACGCCGACGATAAACTGAATCTCTCCGCCGTAGCCTTTTGAATTTACAGTGAAGCACCAGCCTACGAGTCCCGTAGCGTCATCGCCGCGCTGAACTGCCGTGACAAAATCGTCCTGTTCGGCGACAATCTCTTCAAAATTTTTAGCAGCAGGCATTACGATTCTGAAGGCCGCGTTACGGGCTTCAAGTTCGACACGGGCTATAGCCTGTGAGGTGTAATGCTCAACGACTCCGAGAATTAACCCCGTTATAGCCGTGACGGCGAAAAGAGTCCCGCCTAAGTGAAGAGCTTTTTTAAATGCGTCATGAAAATTCATAATTACTTGCCTCCCTTTTTGACAGCTCCGAAAATTTTGGGCGCTGTATATTGATCGATCAAAGGCACAGCGATATTCATTATAAGAATCGAGAACGATACGCCTTCAGGATAGCCGCCCCATGTTCTGATTAAAGCAGTCAAGAGTCCGCAGCCGAACGCGTAAATAATTTGTCCTTTGGGAGTCATTGGGCTTGTTGTGTAGTCTGTTGCCATGAAGATAGCTCCGAGCAGAAGGCCGCCCGTGAAAATTTCATAAACTGCGCTTCCGTGTCCAAAGAGCTGGCCGAGTATCGCCGCCGTAGCGATATAAATTACAGGGATTCGCCACGAGATTACTTCTTCCCAGATTAAATACAGACCGCCTAAGATTAACAAGACCGAACAGGTTTCGCCGATACAGCCGCCCATGTTCCCGACAAGCAAGTCCCAGCAGGAAATTTTTACGGCTTGCCCGGCCTTCATTGCGGCCAAGGGAGTCGCCCCGCTCATGCCTTGAAGAGTCCAAGTTGTCATAGCCGTAGGCCAAGAGATTAACATCATAGCGCGCGCAGCTAACGCCGGGTTGACTATGTTGCAGCGTATGCCGCCGTAAAATTGTTTTACTACGATTATCGCAAAGACACAGCCGCAGACCGCCATATAAAACGGAATGTCAGGCGGAAGATTATACGCAATCAATAAACCCGTAACGGCGGCGCTTAAATCTGAAATTGTGCTTTTAGTTTTCATTATGTACTTTTGCCAGACCCATTCGCTCAAGACACAGGCCGCGACACATACAGCCATTACAGCGAAGGAACGATAGCCAATAAAATAAGCGCTCGTGATTCCGGCGGGAGCAAGCGCAAGCAATACAGCTCCCATGATTCCCCGCGTGCTGAATTTTGAATGAACATGCGGGGAAGTTGATACGATAAATTTATCTGACATTATTTTTTCGCCTCCGCTTTAGCTTTATTTTTTCTTGCCTCGTTGACGGCCGCTTTACCGTTTTTATAACTCTGGACAAGGTGACGCGATGCCGGACAGGCAAAGGCACACGAGCCGCATTCTATGCAGTTCATTCCGCCGTGGGCTTCAAACGTTTCGTAATCTCTAAGCCTTACGGCATGATCTAGGAACGTTGGTTCTAAGTGCATCGGGCAGGCTTCGACACATTTGCCGCACCTTATACAGGAACTTTCTTCGGACAGGTAAGCAAGTTTTTTCGACAGGGCTAAAATTCCTGACGTTCCCTTAACGACCGGAACATCTACCGAACGCATAGCAAGCCCCATCATAGGCCCGCCGGCTATAAGCTTCACGGGGTCATTGACGAAACCTCCGCAAGCGTCGATTAATTCTTTGACAGAAATTCCAAGAGGAACGCGGAGATTTTTCGGAGAAGCTACAGCGTCGCCGGATACCGTCACGATTTTTTCTGTTAAGGGTAAATTCTTTTCAAGAGCTAAATAAATTTGATAAGTCGTAGCTGTGTTGAGAACTATACAGCCAACGTCCGCAGGGAGCGCCGGAACTAACGGAACTTCGCGGCCTGTGATAGCTTTGATTAACATTTTTTCCGCGCCTTGAGGATATTTAACTTTAAGGGGCTGGACAGAAATTTTCGGAGAATTTTTTGCGTGCTCCGTCATGATTTTTATAGCTTCGGGCTTATTGGACTCGATACCTATAACGCCCTTGGCATTCGGGAAAATCTCAAGGACTTTTTCGAGTCCCTTGATAATTTCATCCGGACAGGCTCTCATTAAATTATCGTCGCAGGTCAAGAACGGCTCACACTCGGCGGCGTTGACGATAATAAAATCAATCGGCTTATCTTTAGGCGGAGAAAGTTTTACGTGAGTCGGGAAACAAGCTCCCCCGAGTCCGACTATGCCGGCTGAACGAATCATTTTAACGGGGTCGGACTTTTCGAGCGGCTCGGCCTTCTCGTACATTCCGTCGTTAGTAATGACTATACAGGTATCGAAATTGCCGGCGACTGTCATTTTCAAAGCGATTTCTTTAACAGTGCCGCTTACGCCTGAGAAGATCGGAGCAGAAACGAACGCTTCAGAGTCTGCGATTTTCTGTCCGACTAGAACGCGATCGCCTTTCTTGACGAGCGGCGAACAGGGCGCGCCGATATGTTGGGACAAAGGATAAATGAACTCGCCGGAAGAAGGCATTAAATTTTCAATCGCCTTGCCTTCCGATAATTCTTTACATTCGGGCGGATGGACTCCGCCTAAAAACGTAGGCAGGTTCATATTGGTGAATACACTCCCCTCAAAAAATTTTTAAAAAATTTATGAATGAGCCAATTATACATTCAAGCTAAAATTTTTGTCTTAAATAAAAAATAATTTCCCTGTATAATTTTCGAGATCCAAAAAAATTTTTTACGAGGTGATTTTTTTATGAGTCGCGGTTTTACTTCGAGCTTGCCTTTTAAATTAATCCTTGCGCTTGTGCTTGGCATATTGCTTGGGCTTGGCCTTGCTGGAATCGAAGGGAGCTTTTTATGCACGGCGTTATTGAACGTGATAGTGACGGCGCGGTATATTTTCGGACAGTTCGTGAGCTTCTGTGTACCGTTAATAATCATTGGCTTTGTTGCGCCTTCGATAACGAGGCTCGGCACGAATGCTTCAAGAATGTTAATCCTTGCGCTTGCGCTTGCGTATATTTCTTCAATCGGGGCTGCGTTCGCGGCGACGGCGGCGGGGTATTCGATCCTTCCGTTCATGAATATCTCTACGGAATTTGAAGGCCTGAAGAAATTGCCTGAAGTTCTTTTTGCGCTTTCAATCCCGCAGATTATGCCGGTAATGTCGGCGTTATTCTTTTCAGTCATGCTTGGCCTTGCGGCGGCGTGGAACAAGAGCAAGTTAATTATTGAACTGCTTGAAGAGTTCCAGAAAATAATTTTGAGCATAGTCACGAAATTATTAATTCCTGTTTTGCCTTGGCTGATTGGTACGACGTTCTGCATATTATCTTACGAGGGATCAATCACGAAACAATTTCCGGTCTTCGTAATGATAATTTTAATTGTCATTGCGGGGCATTATATCTGGATGGCATTGTTATATTTCTTGGCCGGGATTTATTCGGGAAGGAATCCTTTTAAGGTTATTAAGAACTACGGGCCTGCATACATGACAGCTATCGGAACGATGTCGAGCGCGGCGACTCTTTCAGTTGCGCTTGAATGTGCTCACAAGTCTGAGCCGACTCTTAGAAAAGACATGATAGATTTTGGCATTCCGCTTTTTGCGAATATACATCTTTGCGGTTCGGTCATGACTGAAACATTTTTTGTAATGGCTGTGTCGAAAATTTTGTACGGTGTTTATCCTTCGACGGGTAATATGATTTTGTTCTGTCTTTTGCTGGGTGTCTTTGCTATCGGAGCGCCGGGTGTGCCGGGCGGAACTGTCGTAGCTTCGTTAGGATTAATAACGAGCGTGCTTGGCTTTGACACTTCCGGCACAGCGTTAATGTTGACGATCTTTGCTCTTCAAGACTCATTCGGTACGGCCTGCAACGTTACAAGTGACGGAGCATTGACTTTAATCTTGACGGGGTATGCTGAAAAGCACGGAATAAAAGAGTAAAGCAGATAAAAAAATTAACCCCCTCCGGCCCTTCAGGCCACCTCCCCAAGGGGAGGCTTTATTAGCAATACAATAAAGCCCCCCTTTTAAGGGGGGAGGGCCGCTTGCGGCGGGGGGATTCTTCTTTAATAAAAACCGGCTTGCGGTGGTGGGGGTTATTATAGTAAAAGCACCTTAAAAGTAATAAACCCCTCCGCCTCATTTCATTCGGCACCTCCCCTTTCAGGGGAGGCAAGGGGTAGAGGGAATAAAAGATGTCGAAGAACTCTCTTGCGCCCCGCCGTGAAGGGGGAGAGGGCCACGAAGTGGCGAGGGGGTTATTAAAAAAATTTTTTTAACTACAACCCCCTCCGGCCTTTCAGGCCACCTCCCCAAGGGGAGGCTTTTTTTATTTAAAATCTACGATAGTTACGCCGAAGCCTCCTTCGCCTTCGCCGCCTAGCCTAAAACTTTTCACGTAATGCAGACGCGAGCAGAGCGCGTGAACTTCCCGCCGTAAAATTCCTTCGCCCCTTCCGTGTATAACAGTTACAACAGAATGATTCGATCTATATGCCCGGTCTAAATAACTTTCTACTAAGGGCATAGCTTCAGCTACTAACATTCCCCTAACCATTATCGAAGGCGGAACGCTTTCAACCTTAGGGAGCTTGCTTGTATCGACAAGAGGTGTAGCTATCTTTGCCTTCTTATCTGTCGCGATTAATTGACTCACAGGAACATCAACGCTCATTGCTCCGGCGGTCATGTAAGCGCGGCCGTTTTTAATCTCGTTAATGACTCCTACTATGCCGCTCCCTGCAACCATAGCAGTAACACCCGGGGAAGGCTCAAATGGTTTAGGACTGTTTTGAATTTCTCTTTCAGTTCGTTTCTTGTGGCGCGAGTCTATAATGCTCTTTAAAGTTTTTAATTCTCTTTGCTTCACTGTGTAACCTTTCCTTGCTGCGTCCCTTGCGGCTTCTTCCATGCTCCGGATAATATCTTTTGAAGTTTCTTCGGCCTTAGCGATAAATTTTTCTGCTTTAATATCCGCGGCCTTCATGATCTTGTCGCGCTGATAATCAATTTCAGCGACGCGGCTTTGATAAGTTCGTTTTAAGTCTTGCGCTTCTTTGAGAGTATTTTTAAATTCCTGTTCTTGAGATTCTAAAGCGGCTTTGCGTTCGTTAAGCTCGCTCATAATATCTTCGGCGGTAAGCTCACGGGAGTCCAAGCTTCCTTGGGCGCGTTTCAAGACATCTTCGGGCATTCCGTAACGTTTAGCGATTAACAATGCGCTCGAACGTCCGGGCACTCCCATTAAGAGTCTGTAAGTTGGCTGTAATTTTTCTATATCGAATTCCATGCTTGCGGTTTCAACTCCTGGAGTCGTCAAGGCGTATTGCTTGACGGGGTTATGATGAGTCGTAGCCAAGGTTATACAGCCTTTGTCTTTGAGACTCTCAAGGACGGCGACTCCTAGCGCTGCGCCTTCATGAGGATCTGTTCCTGCTCCTAACTCGTCAAGCAAGATAAGTGACTCGCTCGTTGCATGTTTAAGAATATAAATAATTTTCTTCAAGTGTGAACTGAATGTCGAAAGATTTTGTTCTATGCTTTGCTCGTCGCCAATGTCAACGAAGATCGAGTCAAAATTTCCGATTACAGTACCGTCACGGGCCGGAAGGGGAAGGCCAAGCCAAGCGATAATAATTAAAACTCCCGCGGTCTTTAGCGTGACAGTTTTGCCGCCGGTGTTTGAGCCTGTTATAACGAGCGTCTTAAATTTTTCTCCGCATGAAGCATCAATAGGGACGGCCTTGTCCTTCAGCATTGGGTGACGCGCTCCGGCAAGCCTGAAGAAATTTTCGCGCGTTAATTCCGGGACTATCCATTTTTTTTCACGTATAAGAAAATCGCAGGCGCATAATAAATCAAAAGTCCCTATGACTCTTTCAGCAGAAATTATTGCGTTCTCACGAGTCAAAATTTTTCTTGTAAGCTCCAATAAAATTAATCGTTCTTCGTCGCGTTCGTCTTTGGTCTTAATGATTAAATTATTATTTACGTGTGAAAGGGCCTTCGGTTCCATATAGACAGAATTTCCGGAGGCTGAACGTTCGACCGCAAGCCCGGGAAAACGGTTAATAAATTCCTGTCTTACTAAGAATAAAAATCTTCCGTCGCGCCACGATAAAGATTTTTCCTGAAGCATGTTAATAATCTCAGGGTCTTCAAATAATTTTTGAGCGACCCGCCGCCCGGATTTTTTCAGGCTTTCTATTTCGGCTCTGATATTAAATAATTTCGGGCTTGCGCTGTCGCTGATCCTTCCGTAGTCGCCTATGACGTTGAGCGCGTCAATTTCCGGACAGAAGTCGCGGATTTCTCTTCTAAGCTCGTCAAGATTTTTATAATCTTTGCAGACTTCCGCGCCGTCTTCACGAATATGACGGGCCGCGATTAAAACGCTCCGGACTTTTAATAATTCTTCGCCGGAAAGAATGCCGCTTCGTTTTGCCTGTCCGAACATAGGCGACACAGCTTCGAGGCTTGCGTTAAAAATAAATTCGCCGCTTCGGTCTGTCATATCTAACCATTCGCGAAGGAGCGCCTGACGTTTTTTGAGCTGTTCAAAATTTTCGCAGGGCTTTAAAGAATTTAATATCCCCTCACCGAGAGAGCCTCTAAGATTCTCACGGAAGGGGAGTAAATTTTTTTCAAGCTCAAGAATTTTTATTACGCTGTCGGCTATCTGCATTTATAAATTGCTCGCTGAAGAATTAAAACTTGAAAGGTCGATCGCTCCGGTTGACTCTAAGAAATCGCGCACCATTGGCCAGACTTGGGCGGCTATGTTCATAAAATTGCTATTCTCAATCCATTCGGAAGGGAACAAAGATTTAAAGCTCGTCGCGATTAAATAAACAACGAGAATAATCCCGCATCCTTTTATAAAGCCTATGCCCATTCCGCAGAAATGATCAAGCAATGAAAGCCGGGTGACTCTTACAACGTAAGATAAAATTCCGCCGATGATTGCAAAAATAATTTCGACCGCTAAAAAAATTACGACAGAACAGGCTACTTCCATGATTGTTTTATCATAAGAGGCTGCAGCCGGGACAAATTTATAAAATAATTCTAGCGCGGGATCCTGAAATTTAAACGCGGAAAAGATCGCGACGATTAATCCAACAAGTCCGACTATCTCACCTGAAAAACCGTTCTTAGCTCCCCGGAACATGAACAGCACCAATATAAAGCCAAGAACAATATCAATCCACATAGCGATATTTTGCATAACAAGCTCACTTCTTTCTGTAAAAATTTTATTAATAATTTTAAACTGGATTCCTGTAATAAGAAATCCTTAACTCCAACGGGCTAACGGCCTTCGAGATATTTTCTTTTGCAAGCCTGCAGAGCGAAAATAAATCCGGCCTTGTTATCTTTAAGCCTTCGTATTTGACTTCAAGTTCTTCGCTTGAAAAAATTTCAGCGTCAGGATTTTCGGCCAGCCAATTTTTTATAGCTTCGTGAGAATATTCGCCTTCGGGCAAAAAATTTTCACAGCCCGCGTAAATAAATCCATGTCCGGCGTAAACCATTGTTAAAATTTTTCCGGGCCTTTGATTTCTCAAGGCCATGAGCGACGACACGGGAATTATTTTTTTCCCTGCGGCATAAGCTAAGCCCGAAGCATAAGCCGCCCCGACTCTAATCCCTGTGAAATATCCGGGGCCGTTAGTAAGAGCTATGTAATCAAGATCTTGAAAAGAAAGGCCGGAAGATTTTAAAAGTCTTTCTGTGATTTTGGGAAGTTCTGAAGATTGGCGGCGGCCAAGGTCATTCTGTTCGGAAAAAAATTTTTCGCCTGCAAGAATTGCCGCGCCCGTAAGTCTAAGGCAACAATCTATCGCTAAAATATTCATTGTCTGTAATTATTTTCTTTGCTTTCTCGCCTGTAAATAAAATTTTTATTTCGCGTTGATTTTCGTTAAGAGCTTTGAAAAAAATTTTTATCACGTTTTCGGCCGGAGGGTTTGGCCAGCGTTCGGCCCATTCGACAAATAAGATCGAGTCGCCGGAGCGTTCATATTCTTCAATGCCTAGTGAGCGCACGCCGTTTTCGTCCAGCCTGTATAAATCCGAGTGTATTAAAAAATTTCCTGTCTTAGTTTCGTATTCATTTATAAGAGTAAACGAAGGACTCCGGACTCCGTGAGCCTGCATTGCTTCGCCGACTCCCCGGACAAAAACTGTTTTGCCTGTCCCTAAGTCCCCGTACAAAAGAACCGTAATGCCGGGCAAAATTTTTTTGCCTAGCTCACGGCCAAGTTCAAGGGTTTCTGATTCAGAGTTAGAAATAATTTTTACTGTCATTTTTTATAAACGTCCCCTCTAGTGCCAAGCCTGATAACTTCAATTAAAAGCACATCATCATGAAGAGAACAGATAATACGATATTTTCCAACACGATAGCGCCAGCAATCAGAATATTCGCCTTTCATGGCTTTTCCGTATTGTATTGTCGCGCGGTGATACTGCTGCGCGTTCGTCCATATATTCTGTTATACGAGATGAAATATCATGAGGCAATTTTTTTAATTGATCGCGAGCAGTCTTGGTGTATTCAACTTTCCAGACCAATATATTCTTTCACTTCTTCCGAGTTGTAAAGGCATGAATCGTCAATGCCCTTGCTTGAGAAAAACTCGTGCGTGTCTTGACAATCGTCAATATATTCTTCGATCAACCTTAAAGCCAAGGCTGAAGGGGTCTCGTTACTTTTTTCAGCCCAAAAGTTCATTTGCTTTTCAAGTTCGGGGGGTAAATCTATTTGCATATATTATTTCTCCTCCTTCTTTAAATTTCTTTTCTTAAAAATTATTCTGAACACTGCGGCGCTTACAACGAAGCACACGGCCACGAGGAGGGCGCGGGGAATTTCAATGCTTGCGCCGGTTGCGCGGCTCATGCCTAAGATTAAAGCACAAGCCGCCGCAAAACTAACGCCGCTCATTAAGAATCCTTTGCGTTTAATTTTTTCGGTCTTTTGGATTTCAGCGTCCCAATCAATTTTTTTTCGAGAAGATTTCATTTTTTTTCTGTTCTGAATTCATGAATGACTGTTCTTAGAGTGTTAGCTATGTCGCTTGCTAAGATTCCGTCAACTCCTCCGGCGCGTAAAATTTCACCGGCCCGGGCGTGAATCGTAGCGCCTAAGACAGCCGCGTCAAAAGCTTCGAGTCCCATAGCTAAGAATGCTCCGATACAGCCCGACAAGACATCGCCGGATCCAGGCACGGAAAGTTCAGGGCCGCCGGTTTTAATCTCTGCAAATTTTTCGCCGCTGGCTATCAAAGTATTATGACCTTTCAAGACTACACAGCCCCACTTGGCCGATAATTCACTCACGGCGTAAAATCTATCGGCTTTCACATCTTCGGGAGTAACGCCTAAGAGTCTTGCGGCTTCGCCTTCGTGAGGAGTCAAGACGGAGTCATTTCTTAAATTTAAATCGCTTTGAGTGACGGCCAAGGCGTTTAATCCGTCACCGTCGACTAAAATTTTTTGGGGCCATTCGCGCCACATTCTTGACGTAAAAATTTCAGCGGCTACATTTCTTCCAAGCCCCGGGCCAATTACAACAGCGTCAATATTTTTTTGAGCGAAGGCGATTTCCTTCCAGCGGAATTGATCGTCTTCAAAGCAATAAATAACTTCCGGCAGTCTTGCGGCACAAGCTGTGCAGACTTTTTCAAGTGAAAGCAGCGTAACTACTCCCGCTCCGCTTCTTAAAGCTCCTAAAGCAGAAAGGGCCGGAGCGCCCGGGTAACGCGCCGAGCCTCCAGCTATTAAAAGCCTTCCTCTAAATCCCTTGTGCATATCTTCGGGGCGAGGAGGTAATAAATCCTTCACGTTCATTTTTAAACTCTTACCATAGTGACGGGGTGATTGCCGGCGAAAACGGCTTCGATATTTTTCATGACC
>JAFSSV010000059.1 GCA_017450825.1 Synergistaceae bacterium | reverse complement strand
TTTAACAATGCGACCTTTTGGGTCGTTTTTTTTATTTTTGAAAGTATAAATTTAATTATGCTGACAACTCTTTTAGTCTGAAGGGCGCGAGCTTTGTTCGGGAAAAAATAACACGCGCTTGATCGCGTCAGCCTTGCGCCCCCCCTGCTGGCTGGCGAGGTAGTTATTTTTAAAAAGAGGAGGCTTTATTAAAGATTGCTCCATAAAATTTTAAAGAAGCTCAAGAACTTCTCGACTGTCAAAAATCTAAAACAAAAAGAAAAAATCGCAATCAATACGCAGCAATGTACAAAATTTTTTTCGCCGCGACTCATTTCCCCGATCTTCTTGGACATGTGAAAAACATGAATGCCTATGTCACGCTTCCATGGTCTTAAAAACGGAACCGTTCCGCACCACGCGTCCTCTACTATGTGAAGCACACACCCCATAAACCAAAAGCCAACACATGCCCATATATCATAATGAGCGCCCCGCCCGTCAACTAATGCAGACAAACGCGGCACTATCCATCCAACCCTCTTGAAACATGTATAAGCCAGCGCCGCCCACGGTATAAACCAATGCGTATAACGCCGGTGGTAACGATTGCGCCGCTTGCCAAAAATTAAATACTCCGATGAGTCCGGGAACGTACTTCCTAATAAACTCAACGTTGCCGCCAATGGCGAACCCGTCGCCCCTAATACTATTGAAAATGTTGAAAGCCTGTGACCTTTACCTGTCATTTTATCTTTAATTTTAAAATCTTTACTAGAATTAATATCAACGTGTTCGCCCCAATAACTCCAGCACCGGCAGGAATGTTGAAAGCAAATGAAATCATTAACCCAGCTATAAATGCTATTAATGATACTAAGCCAGAAAGTATTACAAGTGACTTAAAGCCCGAAGCTAAACTCCCAGCCGTCACAGCCGGAAGAATTATTACGCCCGATATTAAAAGCGTCCCGGTGATTCTCATTCCCGATACAACTACGAGCGCCGTTAAAATCGAAATGATTAATTGATACAGCGCCGTATTGATTCCTAAAGAACGCGCGTAATCTTCACTGTAAGTTATTAAAAAAAATCTGTCGTAAAAAATTATAAAAGCTCCAAGAACTATAAGCGAAAGTACTACCGAAAAAATTAAATCGCCTTCGCTCACGGCCAAAACACTGCCGAATAAATACGAGCTTGTTCCCGATGAAGCAGAACCCAATGAAGAAATTATTATTCCAAGCGCAAGCGCTGCCGAAGACGCTATCGCTATCGCAATATCTCCGGCAGTCTTGTATCTTTGACTCACAAACATAATTACAAACGAAGCCGCTATTACCGAAGGAGTCGCAATGACCACAGCAGGAATATTTAAAGCCGAAGCTATCGACAGCGAAGCAAAGCCAATTTCAGAAAGCCCGTGACCTATTAATGAATAATGCTTTAAAACTAAAATCACTCCAAGGACAGCAGCACAAAAAGAAATCAGCGAGCCTGCTATTAATGCCCGCTGGACAAAAGGATATTTAAGAAGCTCAAGCAATTATAAAATTCTCCCATTTGAAATATTTATTACACGGCTTGAAGTTATACCGGCCAAGTCGGAGTCGTCATGAGTCACCATTAAGATTGCACAGCCCCGCGCAAGATTTTTTTTCAGGGCTTCAAATAAAATTTTATGACTCTCAACGTCAAGCCCGGCGCAAGGTTCGTCAAGCAATAATAAATCCGGCAAGCCGCAAAGCGCACGGGCAAGCATGACCCGCCGGAGCTGTCCGCCCGATAAAATTTTTAATTCATGCTCTGAAAGATCTTCGATTTCAAGTTCACGCATTGAGTCTCTTACAAGCTCTTTATCTCGTTGAGTGTAAAATAATTTTCCCGGGCGCTGTCTTCCTGTCATTACGATTTCTTTAACACGGGCAGGAAAATTTCTGTCGGCCTCTTCAACTTGAGGAACGTAAGAAATTTTTTTCGCCCGTTCAATTTTTCCGGAGGCCAAAGGCAGCAGGCCCGCGATAGTTTTTATTAAAGTACTCTTGCCCGAACCGTTAGCTCCCGTTATAAAAATCATTTCGCCCGGCCCGGCCGTGATTGAAACGCCGTCAATTATAATTTTCTCTTCATATTTAATAACGGCGTTCTGTAAATTTAATCGCAAGTCCATTTAATTATTAATCGCCTTCTCGATTGCCTTGAGATTTTCGCTCATGAGTTCAAGAAAGCCCGGGCTGTCTTGGAAAATTACGTGAGCTGTATTGAAAATTAAAATTTCTGTCTTGGTCTGTTCGGCGATTGAACGAGTGATCGAAGAGATCACAGCGTCAGAGAAAATATAATTAACTCCGTTCTCGTTTATAAATTTTAAGACCTCGGCCATTTTTTTAACTGAAGGCTCGTTCTCCCCTTCGTAGGCGCTGATATATTCAAAGCCGTAGCGCGTCATGAAATAATTACAAGAGAATTCCCCCGCAAAAACTAGAACGCGATTTTTTTTCAGGCTCTTGAATTTTTCGTCAAGCTCTTTTAATTTTTCGCAGTAAGCCTCGGCGTTAGCTTGAAAAATTTTTTCTTTCTCCGGAAATTTTTTTGCGAAGCCTTCGGCGATGTTCTTGACCATTTCTTGAGCGCGGTGCAAGTCCAGCCATATATGAGGGTCGTTATTAATCAGCTCGATATTCTTTGACGCGTCGACCGTAAGAGTCTTAGTGAGGGAGCTTGAAAATTTTTCGGCCCAAGGCTCAAGATACTTGCCCGTGAAAATAAAAATATCTGAATCGTTCAAAGCTTTTATATCCAGCGCCGAAGGCTCGAACTCGTGAGGTTCTGTCCCGGGTTTAAGCAGCAGATTTATTTCAGCTTCGCCGCCGACAACCTGACGCGCAAAATCATAAACAGGAAACGAGCTGCACATTACAGAAAAATTTTTTTCGCTTGCTAAAATTTTTGAAGGCACAAAGAAAAATATTAAAAGAAAAATTATTATGGATTTGAATTTCATTGGAATGTCCTTTTTAAAAATTTTTAGGCTATTATAACAAACATGCTTATTTTAATTTCCGGAGCTTCGGGCAGCGGCAAAAGTTCTTACGCTGAAGAGCGACTCGCAAAGCTCGAAGGCTCAAAAAAAATTTATATCGCTACGGCTGAAATTTATGACGAAGAAATGAAAGCCCGGGTCGAACGGCACAAGGCCCGAAGAAAAAATAAAGGCTTCGTAACTATCGAACGGCCAAGAAATTTGAGCGAACTAAAAAATCTTAAAGGCGCAAGCGTTTTGCTTGAAGCTTTGACAACTTGGCTAGCTAATGAAATGTTCGCGCCCTCCGCCTTAACTAAGGAATCTGAGCCTCCCTTGGGGGAGGGCCGGACAAAAAACCGCTTGCGGTGGTGGGGGTTGTTCTCCAAGAGGGGCACGAAGTGTTCGCCCTTAACTTCGTACAGGCACCTCCCTTTTTTTAAAAGTAACCCCCTCCGGTTCACTTCGTTCACCACCTCCCCAAGGGGAGGCAAGAGTGTAAAGGGAATAGAAGATGTCGAAGAACTCCTTGCGCCCCCTGTTAAGGGGGAGAGGGCCACGAAGTGGCGAGGGGGTTATTTAAAAAAGAAGGAGGAGAGGGGCACGAAGTGTTCGCCATCGGGTTATTTTAAAAAGAAAATTGTAGGGAAGTTCAAAAAAATTGCCAGCCCTCAAGAAAAAATCTTTTCTGAAATAAAAATTTTAAAATCTCAATGCCGGGACTTGATAATTATCAGCGACGATATTTTTTCGGACGGGATTATTTATGACGAGTCAACAGAAAAATATATTGCAGCCCTTGCTTGGCTCGTGAAAAAAATTGCGGGCATAGCCGACGAGGTGACAGAAATTTTTGCGGGCTTGCCCTTGCGTTATAATACTCAAAATATAATCATGAATGCGGCGGACGAAAAGGTTGTAAAAAATGAATGAATGAGAGTTCGGAATTAAAAAATTTTAATATCAGCAGCAGCTACGAAACTTCTGACTATGAAAATCTTGTCGATCAAATTATTACGAGAGTAAGTGCCCTTTCTCAAGCAGGCTTCGAGCAAATGGTCACGGATCTCTTGATACGCATGGGCTACGAAGTCTACAGGAACGCAAAGCGCCGCTTAAACCTCGCCTCAATCCACGGAATAATAATCGAAGACGGCCCCGGCTATCGTCCGATTTATATTCATACCCGTAAGCTCGAACGCGGCAGCATAGTTACGACTTGGAGTATGCAGGGCTTCGGCGATGCTGTCGAACGAAAAGCAGGACGCGGACTCCTCGTCACTAACGCAAGCTTCTCAAGACCGGCTCAAGATTATGCCAAGCAGAAAAAAATAATTCTAATAGACGGGAATATTTTGTCGCGCTTAATGATAGTTAATGATTTCTGTATGGACATTAAAGAAATTGTCGAGATCAAGTCAATCGACCCTAACGCCTTTCAGGAATACGAGAGGCAAAAATAAAAGACCGAAAGAAAATCCTTCGGTCTTATTTTATCTATTATTGCATGAAAAAATTTTACTTGGTCGGGGCGAGAGGATTCGAACCTCCGACCTCATGGACCCGAACCATGCGCGCTAAGCCAGACTGCGCTACGCCCCGTGGTCGTGATCTAGCTCACAACGCCGAGAATTTTATCACGCTAAAACTTAAAAGGCAAATTTAAAATTCAGCGGCGCTCTTGCCTGCGATACGTCCATAGACTACAAAGTCTGCTACGGCCGTTCCGCCGAGTCTGTTTCCGCCGTGAACTCCGCCTGTTACTTCTCCGGCTGCGAAGAGTCCGGGGATAATTTCTCCGTTGCCTTTCAAGACTCGTCCGGCCGAGTCAATTTTTAATCCACCCATAGTATGATGAATTCCCGGAGTAACTTTTATTGCATAGAACGGAGCTTTGTCCAGAGGCTTTATAAAGCTCGTGCGCCCGAAGTCGGGGTCGTTCTTGTTCGCTACGTATCCGTTCCAGTCGTTCATGGTCTTGGCGAACGCGTCAGCAGGAATTTCAATCGCCTTGGCTAAATCTTCGTAAGTGTCGCCTTTAAACGTGTAGCCTTTAGAAATGTAGCCTTTTATAACTGAAGAATCATCGGCCATTTTTTGATCAATAACGAGCCAAGCGTAAGACTTGGGCTGATCTATTTCAGCTTTTGATACAACGTCGCGGGCAAGAACTTCGTCTACGAATCTTTTTCCGTTAGCGTTGACGAGTATTGCTCCGTCGCCGCGAAGTCCTTCGGTAATAAGAGCAGAAGAGTCAAACTGGACAGTCGGGTGAATTTGGATCTCTTCCATGTCAACGACGGCTGCTCCGAGTTCCTGTGCCATTGTGATACCTTCGCCGGTTGCGCCGGGAGCGTTGGTGGTCATGAAGCCGTTAAGGGCGGGATTCAAAATTGCAACGAGCTTCAAGTTAGCGCCGAAGCCTCCGGTTGCAAGGAGGACAGCTCGCGCCTTGACCGTGACTTTGTTGCCTTTGCTGTCAGCTTCTACGCCGCAGATAGAGCCTTTGTCGTCGGTCAAAATTTTCTTGGCCATGGTGTCGGTGACAAGCGTAATATTTTTTCGGGCCTTGCATGCTGCTTCGAGTCTGGGGATCATGTAAGCCCCAACTGAAACAACTTTCTTTTGTTCGTCGACAGGTCTGTGAATTCTCTTGACCGAAGCTCCGCCGAACGCACCTACGGAACTTAAATCTATATTGACTGTCTTGAGCCATTCGATAGAGTCTGCTGTGGCGTCGCAAAGGGCTTTAACGAGTGCGGGGTTATTAATACCGTGTCCGCCGATTAAAGTATCGAGCTGCATAAGCTCACTTGAATCGAAATAGCCTTTAGAGCCGTCGTCCTTCCATGCTTCCCATTGAGCGGCGACTGTCTTAGCAAGTTCAGAAATTACTTTATGATCGCTCCATTTATCGGCGGCGGTCTTCAAGATTTTTTCAACTCCTGCGGTTTCGCCGAAGGTATTATTATTTTGGGCTGGAGTGTGAGCGGCGTTCATG
This sequence comes from Synergistaceae bacterium, assembly GCA_017450825.1. Taxonomy (GTDB): domain Bacteria; phylum Synergistota; class Synergistia; order Synergistales; family Aminobacteriaceae; genus JAFUXM01. Next base: position 3,029 of record JAFSSV010000059.1, on the reverse strand, counting down.
CCTCCTGTAGCTCGGACGGAATTTCCGCCTACCATGGCCTGCTTTTCAATCAGGACGACTTTTTTTCCGGCATCAGCGGCAACGATAGCGGCGACCATTCCAGCTCCGCCTGCTCCGATTATAGCGATGTCGGCCTCATAGATTTTTTCTTCGGCTGCTTGAGTAGCTCCGGCTTTGATTCTGAAGTCGTCGGGGTTCAAGCCTGCGGCAACAAGAGCAGCTTCAGCGGCCTTTAGAATTCCCGTTGAGCTTATAGTAGCGCCGGTCATGCCGTCAACGTTGAAGGCGTTTTTCTCAATCATTGCAGCTGGAAGTTTTTGAAGAGCTACGGAGCCTATGCCTTCGGTTTCCTTCGGGCCTTCTGCTTTAACGTCTTTAATAACGCCCTGATCGACAGTAACTGTCACGGTGATAGCGTCCTTGCCGCCGAAGCCGTCAGCTGTAGCTGTGCCTTTAACTGAAGTGTCTTTAGCCTGTGAAGTATTGAACATTATTACCGCCATAGCGATAACAGATACTAACAAGAATACGCGCTTTTTCATTGCGCAATTCCCCCTTCAAAATTATTTTAGAATTTACTTCTGGAACGGTCTTAGTATAGCAAAGGCCAAGGCATAAAAAAAAGCCCCCTCCGAGTCTCCATTGCGTCCCCTGTTGAGGAAGTTAAGAAAAAATCTTGACCGATAGTTACAACCTGTTGTTATACTCGCAAAAATTTTTAATACGGAGGTAATTAATCTTGAGAATTACAATATGTGCAATACTTATGCTGCTTTTGCTTGGGAGGGTAGCGTGTGCTGATATGAAGCCCGTGAAAAGTTTTGAGGAGAGAAAGCCAACAGCCTATAACGGAAATCAATTCGGTTTTGTTTACGGTGATGCTCTTACTGAAAATGTTAAGGGTAAAGTCAACGTTCACCCGATAAGTTATGAACTTAACGGGATTAAAATTGCCGCGAATGTCTACATGCCGGCGGATTATGACGTGTCAAAAAAATATCCTGCTGTTACAGTTGCTCATCCAAACGGAGGCGTTAAAGAACAAGTTGCGGGACTCTTTGCCCAAAAACTCGCTGAACTCGGATACATTACTGTAGCGGCTGATGCAGCCTATCAGGGCGAGAGTGCTGGAAATCCAAGACACACTGATATTCCGTTTTTCAGAACAGAGGATATTCACGGCATGGTTGATTTATTAACGATTTATCCCGGAGTTGACGTTAATCGAATCGGAATGTTAGGAATCTGTGGCGGCGGCGGTTACACTTTGAACGCTGCAAAATCTGAGAAACGAGTAAAAGCTGTTGCAACTTTGAGCATGTTCAATTCAGGCCGTGTTCGTCGTGAAGGCTACATGAGTACACAGATTAAAGACGTTCAGGAAAGATTAAAGCAGGCTAACGACGCAAGAAACGCAATAATCGAGAAAGATAACGTCATTGCAGCAGGCGGAACTTTAGACCTTGACCAGCTCACCGATGAATATATTTCTTCAATTAAAAATGACCTGTACCGCGAGGGACTTTTATATTACGGCAAGACTCACAGACACCCGAACTCTACATTTGAGTATACTCAAGCAAGTTTGATTGAGTTAATGGCTTGGGATGCTACAGACAACATTAAATTGATTAGTGTACCGTTGTTAATGATGGCAGGAAACATCGCAGACTCTCTTTATATGTCCGAAGATGCTATCGAGAAAGCTACAGGAACTAACGATAAAGAATTATTCTTAATTCCGGGCGCAATGCACATTCAAACTTATTGGAAACCTGAATTTGTTGAGCAGGAAGTCAACAAGCTCAAAGAATTTTTCGGGAGGACTCTTTAATTCATGAGGAGCATAATAATTTTTGCTTTGATTACAGTATTTTTTGCGTTACCGGCATCCGCAAGCACTCTTGACGGTTACGATCGCGCTAAACTTGCTGACGAAAATTATAAAAGAATGCACGGAAATAAAATCACTGACGCAGAAAAAGAAGATCCCGAATTATTCGCTGTAATGAAAAAATATATTTACGGCGATTTATCCAAGCAGATAAAATTAACTGATACTGAACGACAATTAATTACAATCGTTGTTCTTACGACGAATCAGAATCATAAATTTTTGAAACGTGCCGTTGAAGGCTCACTTGCTCTAAACATCAAGCCTATTGAGATCCGTGAAGCTTTGTATCACGTTGCACCTTATATTGGATTTCCGAAAGTTTTTGAGGCTCTTGATGTCGCAAATGAAGTTTTTGAGGATAACGGAATTGAACTCCCTCTTAAAAATCAGGGAACAACAACTGACGCAGACAGATTCGAGAAAGGATTAGCGTTTCAAGTTGAAGCTTACGGCGAAAGAATTAATCAAATGAGAGACGCAACGCCTGATTATCAAAAACATTTGCAGGATAATTTATCGGCGTTTTGTTTCGGAGATACTTACACTCGCGGAACTTTGAATTATAAGACTCGTGAAATGCTCACAATGGCTGTAATAGGGACTCTCGGAACGGCTGAAGCGCAATATAAATCTCACGTAATCGGGACACTTGACGCAGGAGCAACTAATGAGGAAGTTATCGGAGTAATTACAACAATGAATCCTTATATCGGATTTCCTCGAACGTTAAACGCTTTGAGAATTGCCAACGAAGTTTTCAACGAGCGCAAGAAATAATTTTGAATTTACAGCCTCTGAATTTTATCGGAGGCTATTTTTATTTTTGACACGAACAGGGAATTAAATTGCTGAAATATTCTCGCTTGCCTTCAAGAACTTCATCGTAAAATTTCTGTTTCTCGTCAATATATTCCACTGAAGCTATTAACGCCGAAATATTTTCCTGAAGCTGTAATTTTTTTTGCGCTAAAATTTTTTTTCTCTCTGGAATAGTTGACGCTCCTTCAAGGCATAATTTTGTATATTCTTTCATTTCCTGAAGAGTCATTCCACAATTTTTGAGACAAGATAAGCTTTTAATCCATGCAATATCCCTCTCGTCAAAAATTCTTCTATTAATATTGTCGCGTTT